>CAZDTB010000460.1:0-4074 GCA_964508075.1 uncultured Planctomycetales bacterium | reverse complement strand
CCCGGGTAGAAGCGCAGTTCGCGGCGCACCACCTCATCCTTGGTGTGGGTATTCCCGCGCACCGTAATGCGGCCGAAGCGCGAGCGCTGGTTCTCGACCACGTCCACGTTGAGCACAATGACGCCCGGCTCCTCGAGGAAGCCGTAACTCGTGTTGATCCGGGCGGCAACGTAACCGATCTCGCCGTACAGGTCTTCGATGCGCTTCACATCCATGCGCAGCGCCTCGTCGCGTAGAACGTCGCCGCGCTCAAGCCCCATGACCGAGCGGATGCGTTCAGCGGTGAAGGCCTCATTACCGCGCACCCGGAAGTCGTCGATCCGGTAGCGGGGGCCCTCCTCGATCACGAAGACGACCGTCAGATCCTCGCGACTCACCGAGTCGAAGTCGAGCCGATAGCCGACCCGGGCGTCGAGGAAGCCTTCGTTGCGGTAAAAGGTCTGCAACTCGCGGGCGTCGCGATCGCTCTGCTCCTCGTCCAGCGCCCCCGTGCGGAGAATCCACAAGTACGTCTGCGTACGAACCATCAGCCGCAAGCGCGGCTCGGGGTATGATCGGGCCCCCTCAAAGAGGACCTTGCGCACCTTGACGCGCGGCCCCTCCGTGACGCGATAAACCACCCGCGCTTCAGCCTCCAACGCTCGCCGGTCAAGCTCGACCTCGGCGTAATAGTAACCCTTCTGCTGGTACTTCTGCAGGATGCTCTCGAGGCCCTGGTTGATCTCGAACAGGTCGAGCACGCTGCCGGCGAAGAAACTCAGCTCCTTGAACAATTCCTCGTCGGAGAAGCGTTTGTTGCCCTCGATCTCCACGGAGAGAATCTCCGGACGTTCCTGCAACTGCAGCGTCACCACCGCCTGACCGTCTTCCACCGACGTGTCGGCGAAGACATTCAGGAACTTGCGCGTCCGCCACAGCTCGCGAACGTCCTCCTGCACCTGGCGGTGAACATAGCTCTGGCCGACGCGGGTCTTGATTATCCGCCGAACGAACCCCTCGTTGATCGTCCTCAGCCCCTGAATCTCGACCCGCTTGATGGTCATGCCGTCGACGGCCTCCTGCTGGGCATCGGCTGGAAGCGCCAGCCAACAGCCGAAGAGAAGCACCCACCAGGCCAGCGGGCAACCCGAATACCGAAAGCGGCCTTGGTTTCCCCGAGTTTGCACGTGTCACCAAATCGAGAGAGAATGAAGCTGCCGGCCCGATCGAGCGATCGGGACCACGCCAACCCAACCTGGGCGTTACTATACCCCCCGGGGCACGGCGTGCAACGGCCTTTGCTCCCCGACTTGCCCTGCGCCGGACGACGCTCTCAACGCTCGGAGAAGCCATGCGGCCAATCATCGGGATCACCAGCAGTTTCGACACGAACGACGAAGACCCGCCGCGGCTTCAATCGCATCTGCTGGCCGGATATTCCGACGCGATCTACGCGGTCGGTGGGCTGGCGCAGGTGATCCCCGTCCCGCCTCGATGGGATGCACCTCTGCTCGACGATCTTCTCGCCTGCTGCAACGGATTGGTGTTTGCGGGGGGGTACGACCTGATGCCGAGCCATTACGGCCAGCAGCCGCACGCACTTATGCATCTCATGCACCCCCGCCGGGATCAGTTCGAGCTCGAGCTATTTCACCGGGCTGACACGCGCCAGCTCCCGATCCTCGGCATCTGCCTCGGACATCAGGTGGCCCACGTGGCCCGGGGCGGACGGCTGATCCAGCACGTCGACGACCTGGATCTCTCGCCGCCAGTCTGCCATCACCTCCCCAACGAGGAAAACGCCTTCCACAACGTGCGGGTCGAGCCCGATTCGCGGCTGGCGCAGATCGTGGGTGGTACCCGCCTGGAGGTCAACAGCCGACACCACCAGATCGTCGACCGCGAGCACCCGGGACACGGCCTACGTACGGTAGCCGTGTCGGCCGACGGGGTGATCGAGGCTTCGGAGGATTGCGGCGAGCGCTTCCTGCTCACGGTCCAGTGGCACCCCGAAGACCTCCTGGATCGGGCGGAGCATTCGGACCTCTTCGCCGCCCTCGTCGACCACGCCACGCACAACCGAGACGGCTGAGCTGAACCGGCCGAACGAGGCGTGGCCGTGGGCAGCCGTTTCTTACCGGAAACGCCCAATTCCAGGCGGGATTTCGCGCGTCGCCGCCCGGCTGGCCCCCACGCGGCGGGCGTATTCTCGGTCCAAATCGAATCCGATTGACCTGGCGTTTGGCGGGCCTAGTATCGAGTGAAAGCCAGGTGTCACCCTCGCCCGGCTCTCAGATGCTTGAGACCCTTTCTCACCGACCCACGCGGGTCAGTCGCCCAGCGAAGCGGCTGGCCCGCGACTTTTTGTGATTGCCGAAACAGGCGCGTCTGCCGCGGAAATGTCACGCTTTTCTCGTATTGATTTATGCTTCGAAAATCCCGGCTCGTAGCGTGGGAATCGCGCTCTTATCGCACCACGAGTATCAAGCGCGCGGGGGCGCAAAAAACAAGCCTATGATTCTGCAACGGGTCGATTCTCTAACAGGACCGAAGATGCACAGTTCGGTTCATCGGTGGGACCCGCAACTGACTCTGCAGGAGAAGTACTGTGAACACGCGAACTTGCCTGGCGTGCCTCATCCTTATCTCGATCGCCAGCCCCTTTGCCGCCGCGGATATCATCGTCGACTATACCAACGACGTCGGGGGCAACAACGGCGAGCCGTTGAACGGACTTGCGGCGCGCGCCACGTTCAGCATCGACGGCGACGGATTCACCATCCTGCTGGAGAACACCAGCACGGGCGTGCCCGTGAGCTTTGACACGGCCGATTCGCTGCTCGTATCGGTCGGCATGAATCTGCCCGAGGGCGTGGCGATTCTCTCCGGAGATGCCGCCCTGATCGGGCCCGGCTCGGCCGGGCTGGGAAGTTGGTCGGAGCGCGTCGCCGGGGACAGCGTGGGACAACAGTGGCTGTGGACGAACGATTCGGGCGGTGACCTGATGGAAGCCTACACCCAGATCCTCAGCACCAGCAACGGTCAGGGCGGCGGAACCACCACCCGTTTTGACGGGGGCTCCGGCGGTGTGAGCGGACCCTTCGGGGGAATCGCGGCCGATCCACCGATTCTGGGCATCCCCGGCAGTAAGCCTGCCGTCAGCAGCTCGATTGAGTTCGAGCTGACGCTCACAGCGACCCTGACGGAGTTGGAGCTCGCCGCGGTTGTTAACACGAGCATCGTCGAGTACGGCTCAGACCAGCGTTACCTGGGCGCGCCCGAGCCGGCCTCGGCCGCGCTCCTGCTCGCCGGGCTGTTGCTGGCCCGTCGTCGCCGCTAGCCGCGGACACGCCCGCCGGTGCCCCGCCGACCCCGAGCACGCACCGGCCCATCGGCAACGATTGACCGACGGCAACCCGATTCCCATTCCGCGCACGCCATGCCGCGGGCAAGCCCACATCGCGGCCGCTCCGATCCTTTTTCGACATTCGCGCGGTGCGCTTTACAATATGATCCGGAGAACGAACGTGAGGCCGTTGAAGAAAGGACGCAACGTGACCCGATCGGCCGCCGATACTCGCCAGGACTTCATCGACTTCTTCACCGAGCGTGGGCACACGTTCGTACCCGGCTCGCCGGTCGTGCCGTACGACGATCCGACCTTGCTGTTCACCAACGCCGGCATGAACCAGTTTAAGGACGTCTTTCTCGCCACCGGCACGCGCAACTACACCCGGGCCGCCAACAGCCAGCCGTGCATCCGAGCGGGCGGCAAGCACAACGACCTGGACGACGTCGGCCAAGACACCTACCACCACACGTTCTTCGAAATGCTCGGCAACTGGTCGTTCGGCGACTACTTCAAGAAAGAGGCGATCGAGTGGGCCTGGGAGCTGCTGACCAAGGTGTGGGGGCTCGACAAGGCCCGCCTGCATGCGACGTACTTCGAGGGCAACCCGGCCGAGGGGCTCGAGCCCGACAACGAAGCGAAAGAGCTGTGGGCCGCGGTCACCGACATCGACCCGAAGCACATTCACCCCGGCAGCAAGAAGGACAACTTCTGGGAGATGGGCGAGACCGGGCCGTGCGGGCCGT
>CAZDTB010000459.1:0-4075 GCA_964508075.1 uncultured Planctomycetales bacterium | reverse complement strand
GCGTCGCGCTGAGGAGCGACTTGAAGTCGTCGAGCGTGCCGAACTCGGGGTTGACGGCGTAGTAATCGGCGACCGCGTACGGACTGCCGAGCGAGCCCTTGCGACGTACCTTGCCGACCGGATGGATGGGCATGAGCCAGATGACGGTGACGCCGAGGTCACACAGGTCGTCGAGCCGGTGCCGAAGTCCCTGGAAGGTTCCTACGGGCGAGAATGAGCGGAGGTAAACCTCGTAGATCACGGCGTCACGAACCCAGTCGGCGGACGTGCGCGCCGGCATGGCAGCGTGCTCGCCGGGCAACAGCTCTTCGATCTTCCGGTATGGCTGAAGCCAGGCGGCGTGGAGGATGCCGCCGGGGATGCCGCAGTCGGGCACGCGAATGACGATGGTATTGCTGCCGGGTTGAAGGACGCGATCGACGTTACACGCGAACCGGCAGTGGTCCGCGGTTTCGTTCTTGACTTTGACGCCGTTGATCCAGATGGTGGCGGTTTCGTTGATGCCCGCGAGGCAGATGCCCCGATCTGAATCGGGCAGTGATTGCGGCGGTTCGAAGTCGCGGCGGTACCAGCCGATGGCCTCATAGCCATCGCGGCCGTGCTGTTCCCAGACGCCAGGCACTTGCAGAGTCTGCCAGCGGTTCTCCGGCGTGAGCGGCTGGCGATACCACTGCTCGCGGATCCCGGCGTTGTGAACGTCAGCTCTGAAGTGCCATCGTCCGTTGAGCGAAAGTCGCCCGGCGCTCATAATCTCACAGGTTTTCCAGGATGTAGTTCAGCTGCAGCTCGCGGAAGTGCTCGCGGCCGCGACCGATCCCGTGTCGGTCGCGCGGGTACACCATCAGGTCGAACATCTTGTTTTCCTGGTGCAAAGCGTCGATGAGTTGGGCGGCGTTTTGGAAGTGGACGTTGTCGTCCCGCAGGCCGTGAACGATCAGCAGTCGGCCGTGCAGGTCTTCCGCCGCGTCCGCGACCGCGGCCCGGTCGTAGCCCTCGGGGTTGTGCTCCGGGGTCTGCATGTAACGTTCGGCGTAGACCGAGTCGTAGTTTCGCCAATCCGAGAGCAGCGCCCCGGCGATGCCGACCTTGAACATCTCGCTGTGCGTCAGCGCGTACGCCGCCAGGTAGCCGCCGTAGCTGTAGCCCATGATGCCGATGCGCTCGGGATCGGCGTAACCGTGATCGATCAGCCAGTGCAGGCTGTCTTCGACATCCGCCAGTTCGTTGTCGCCCAGGCGGCAGTAGGCCTGCCAGGTAGCGACGGCGATGCCGCCGGTGCAGGAGTACGGATCGGGGCGCCAGATGATGTAGCCCTGCTGGGCGAGGTACTGGTGGAACAACTGTCCGCCGCCGCTCCAGCGATTGCGTACGCCCTGCGCGCCGGGCCCGCCGTAGACCGGGCACAGCACGGGGTATTTCCGGGCCGGGTCGAAGTCGGGGGGGCGGATCATGCGCACGTTGATCGGAAAGCCGTTGCGATTGGGGATCTGGAGCAGTTCGGGTACGCTCCAGACGTATTCATCGAGCGCCTCAACCTCATCGTTTTCGCTGATCACACGAGCCAGCGATCCGTCGGCGTTTCGAAGGTAGACCTTCCGCGGCGTGGCGCAGTTGCTAAATGTGTCGAAGAAGAAACGCAGCGTCGGGTCGAAGTCCACGTCGTGTGAGTAGCCGAGCTCGGTCAAACGCTCGATGCGGCCGCCGTCGAGCCGCACGCGGTAGGCGTGGGTCTCCAGCACGGTCTCGCGTGACCCGGTGAAATAGACCAGCCCTGCCTTCTCGTCGTAGCCGACGATGCTGCGCACGGGCCAGTCGCCAGCGGTGACGCGCCGAAGCAGCTTGCCGTCGCGGCTGTAGTGGTAGATGTGTCGATAGCCGTCGCGCTCGCTCAGCCAGAGGAACGAACCATCTTCGAGCCAGAGCGGGTGCGGGGGGCTCTCCACCCAGGCGGGCGAGACCTCGCGGATCAACGTCCGCAGCTTGCCGCTCTTCGGGTCGGCCTCGTTGAGCTCGAGCCAGCGCTGCTCGCGATCCTGGACGGAAAACAGCAGCTTGCCGGCCGGCGACCAACTGACGCGCACAATGAGAATGTCGGTTCCCTCGTATTTTGAGAGATCCACCCAGACGGTTCGCCCGGTTTTGCGGCGAGCGCTGCCGAGCCGGATGGTGGGATTTGGCTCGCCGGCCTTGGGATAGCGCGTTTGCTCGACGGTCGAGTATTGCGGCATGAAGTTGACCAGTGAGTAGACCGGGACGTTGGATCCGTCGAGCTGGAAGTACGCCAGGTATTCCGCGTCGAAACGCCACCAGGAGGCCCGCCAGCGCCCGCGGCCGTAGATCTCCTCCTGATAGACCCAGTCGAGGACGCCGTTGAGCAGCGTGTCGCTGCCGTCGCGCGTGATCTGCCGCTGTTTGCCGGTGCGCGTGTCAATTACGTACACGTTGTTGTCGCGTACGAAGCTGACGGCGTCGCCGTCGGCACTGAAATCGACCAGCCGACGTGGTTTCCTGTCACGCGTGAGCTTTCGCAGTTCACACTCGGCAAAGCGGCAGAAGTACAAGCCGCCATTATGGTCGATCAGGACGGCGTCGCGGCTGTTAGTCCAGGAGGTCGGACGCCGGGCGGAGCGTCGGGCAGCCTTCGGGTCGAAGTCCTCATGCGCTTCGAGCGCCGCCCCGAGCGCTTCCCGGTCGTACGCCGGCTCGGCCTCGTCGCTGAGCGCGCTCACGCGCATCAGCTCGCCTTCGCGCTGATGCAGGTAGTGCTCACCGTCCGGCAGCCAGCGCATGCCGCGCGCGTACGAGCCGTCGAAGTCCACCCGGTCACGCCCGTAGACCTTCTCCCAGGTCAACGGCTTGGGTTCCGGAACAGGTTGCGTTGCGGGCTGTGACTCGGGCTGTGTGCTCGGTTGGGTACTCGGCTGCGATTGGGCCTGTGCCAGAGCCTCAGAGAAGCAGCCGAGCAGTAGAAGCGCGAGCAGGATCGATCGGGAGATTGGGCAGGCGGAACGGCGGACACTCGGCATATTCGCATTCCTCAGGCGGCTTCGAGCTGAAGCTCTGGAGCGGCTTGTCGCGGGAAAGTGTGGATTCGTCAAGGCTTACCGCGGACCCAAGTGCCGGCGCAACGCCTGTTCCCCGCGCCTAATCGCAGGAGCAGCCGGAACCCCCGGTCGACTCCTGGTCTCCGTCGGTTGTCTCCGACGACTGCTGCTGGGTCCACTCGACCAGCTCCGCGATCGTGATGAAACGCGCGTTCTGCTCGATCGCGTAATCCAGGAAGTTCTCGAAGGCCGCGAACTTGTCATCGTCGGCGCCGGTGTTGTACGGATGCACTTCGAGCAGCAGTGGATGACCGAGAGAATCCATCCGCTCCAGCTCACTTTGGAGCAGTGCTCCCCACTCCGCCGGCTCCATGCGGCTCATCAGCGGGTTGTCGCAGAACGCCACCCATTCACCATCGAGGTACACCGAGTGCATCGGGATCGCCCAGAAGTCATACTCCGCCACGCGGTACGGCAGCGTCTCATCAGACCGCCCCGGCAAGCACTGCTCGGTGTGAGCCACGAAACCGAGGTCATACGCAAAGCCCAGCGCATCGAGGATCTCGTACGTGTCCTCGTTCTGGTCGAAGCGCGTGCAGCGGAAACCCGCAATGGTTGCTCCCAGGCAATCCTCGATGGCGGTCTTGATTTCCGTGATGTACGCTTCCTGCTCGGCGCGCGTCAGCTCGGAGAGCGTTGTGCTGTCCCCGTCGGACGTCTCGGGCCGCGCGAACGCCATCACCTCATAGCCGTTCGCATACAGGCTGCTGATTGTGTCGCAGTTCTCGGTGACGAAGTCGGGCTTGGTCAGGATGGTGGCGATGATGCCGCGGTCCTCCAGGGCGCCCATCACCCGGGCAAAGGCGTTGGGATCCTGGTACTCGGTCACCTGTACGTTGACGAGCGGTCGCTCGCCCTGGATCTGCTCCTGGGCGGCGGCCAGCCAAGCATACAGACTGCTCAGCGGATCAAAGACGCAGCCGGACACGAGAAGAAGGGTGACCGAGAGAATCATCGCATGTCTGATCATG
>CAZDTB010000458.1:2515-4085 GCA_964508075.1 uncultured Planctomycetales bacterium | reverse complement strand
ATCATCTCAAAGCAGGTGACTGGCTCATCGCGGCCGCCAACCCGTTCAAGGTCGCCGATGGCCCGGAGCCGATCTCCGTTATGGTGGGCGTGTTCGCCGGGCGGGCGGAACTCGCCGCCCGGCGTCACAAGCAGGATTTCGCCTACGAAGGCCCGGTGCTGATCACCGACATCATCGTGGCGACGCCCGGCTCGGCCGGCGGCGCGCTGGTCGACGCCGAAGGTCGATTCGTGGGTTTGATCGGCAAGGCGGTGGTCAGTGTGCGCACGAACACCTGGGTGAACTACGCGCTGCCGAGCGAGCAGGTCGCGGAGTTTGCAAACGAGACGAGCGTGGCGCGAGCCCCGGATGCGGCGATTGAAGGAGCAGCGCCCAGCCAACGCGCGCGACCCGACCTGGGGATCCTGCTCTTCGACGTCGGCGGGCGCGGCCGGCCGGCGTACGTCGAGCGCGTCCGCCCGGATTCACCTGCCGGCGACGTGGACATTCGCTCGAACGACCTGATCATCTCGCTGGCGGGCGAAACGATCGGGACGTGCGCGGACTTCTACGAAGTGCGCGACGGTCTGCGCGTCGGCCAGCGCGTCGAGGTTGTCATCAAGCGGGGTGACGAGGTGAAGTCACTGGAGCTTACGGTAGGGGGGCGCGAATGATGAACGCGCTCAACAAATGCGGGAAGTGGCGGCACGCGACGCCTTCCTGGCTTCATCTACTCTTCGCGGTACTGCTTGCAATTTCTGCACCGGCTCAGCAGGCCGAAACGCATCCACCTGCAGCCGCACCACTCATCCGGCAGCAACAGCTCGTCTTCCAACATGCCCTCCGGTCCGTCATGCCGGCGATCGTCCGAATCGACACGATCGGCGGGGCGCAGCCCGTGCGACAAGAGACGAACATGATGCAGCAGCAGCGCGTGACGGCGGGTTTCCGGCAGGCCGACGGGCCGACCACCGGGCTGGTCTGGTCGTCCGACGGATATATTCTCACCAGCAGCTTCAATTTCGCTCGCGATCCGGTCGTCATCACCGTCACGCTGTCCGATGGCCGGCGCTACGTCGCGCAACTGATCGCCCGTGACCGGCCGGCCCGACTGGCGTTGCTGAAGATCGCCGCCGCCGACTTGCCTACGCCGCGGTGGGTCGATGTTGACGAGCTGCGTCCGGGGCAGTGGGCGCTGGCCGCCGGGTGGGGCTACGCCGGTGCCGAGCCCGCGGTCACGGTCGGCATTCTCAGCGCGCTGCAACGGATGGACGGGCGGGCGGTTCAAACGGACGCGAAGATCTCGCCCGCGAATTACGGGGGCCCGCTCTTCGACGTCGAGGGACGGGTGATCGGGATCTGCGTGCCGATGGGGCCCGGCGAAGACGAGCTGGCCGGGGTCGAGTGGTATGACTCCGGCATCGGCTTCGCGATTCGTGCCGAGCACATCCGCCGCCGCGTGCCGCGGCTGATCGCGGGTCAGGACCTTCACTACGGCCTGCTGGGCATCAACCTGGACACGCGCGAACACGTGGTTGGCGGCGATTCCGATGAGGACGGCACTGGCGGGCAAGCTGCCAGTGGCGTCCGC
>CAZDTB010000458.1:0-2505 GCA_964508075.1 uncultured Planctomycetales bacterium | reverse complement strand
GACTGCGCATCATCGAGCAGCCGCGCGGGCCGGCGGCCGAGGCCGGGTTGCAGCCCGACGACGTGATCACGCACATCGACGGTGTGCCGACGCCGCGCATCGTGGACTTCCGCCGCGCGGTGGCCCGCAAGGCCGCCGGCGACACGATCAGGGTCGATTATCGGCGCGGGCAGCAATCGGCCGGTGTGACGCTGACACTCGCGTCGGCAGAAGATTTCCGCCGGCCCCCAACCTCGCAGCCAAAGTAGTACAATCCCCGCACCGTCGGCCGCATGGGCGTCTGGTGGCGGGGCGGTTGTGATCGGGATCGGGTGCCCCTCGCTTGCGCTCAGGGCTCTGGTGATCGGGCCCCTTATATCGAAAGGACCCGTGCCTGCGTGAAGGTCGCTCTCTTCGTCACCTGCCTGACTGACTCTTGCTATCCGCGTGTTGGCGAGGCGGTGGTGCGCGTCCTGCGGCATTTCGGCTGCAAGGTCGAGTTTCCCGCCGAGCAGACTTGCTGCGGCCAGCCCGCCTTTAACAGCGGGTTTCACGATCAGGCCGCCGCCGTCGCGCGCCGAATGCTGCGCATCTTCGAACCATACGAGACCGTCGTGACACCCTCGGCGTCGTGCGCGGGAATGGTCAAACACCACTTTGCCGAGCTGCTCGGCGACGATGCTCAGGAGCGTGTGGCGGCTGAGCGACTGGCCGCGTGCACGCACGAATTCGGCACATTCGTGACTAAGAAACTCGGCGTCGACATCGGCAAGCACCTGGAATTCGCCGAGCCGATCACGTTTCACTACCCCTGCCGGGCGCGCGGGATCTATTCGCTGGAAGAGTTGAGCGGTTGGCTGGCCGGGGCCGACGGGGTCGATCTGCGCACGCCCAAGCAGGCAGAGCTGTGCTGCGGGTTCGGCGGCGCATTCGCCGTTGAGTATCCCGAGATCAGCGGAGCGATGCTGGGCGACAAGCTTGCGGAACTGGTTGCCACCGGCGCCAAGCTGGTCATCTGTAATGAGGGCGGCTGCGCGCTGAACATGTCCGGCGGGGCACATCGCCGCGGCATATCCCTGCGTTTCAAGCATCTGGCGGAATGTCTGGCCGAGTCGCTGGGATTGATGGAGCCAGAGGCGTGAGCGTGAAGAAGAGCGAGTTTCGGCAACGTATCGCCGCGGGGATGGCCGATGAACGCGTCATCCAGGCGGTCCACCAGGCGACCCTGCACAAGGTGGATGCGGCTGCCGAGGCACTGGCGGAGCTCAGTGACCGCGAAGGCTTGCGCGATCTTGCCGCTCGGATCAAGCAGCATTCGCTCGAGAATCTGCCGGGCTATCTTGAACAGTTCGTGAGGGCGTGCGAGCGCAACGGCACGCGTGTACATTTCGCCGCTGACGCGCGGGCGGCGTGCGAGATCATCTGCGCGATTGCCCGTGGCAGCGGCTCGGAATTGGCCGTCAAGGCCAAGAGCATGGCCACCGAGGAGATTTGCCTCAACGACGCGCTCGAGGCCGCCGGTGTGCGGACCGTCGAGACCGACCTGGGCGAGTTCATCGTGCAGATCGACCACGATCGGCCCAGCCACATCGTCACGCCCATCATTCACAAGGACCGTCGGCAGATCGCCCAGGCGATGGTACGTGAGATCGGCTGCGACTACACGGAAGATCCCGAAGAGCTGACCGCCATCGCTCGCGAGTATCTCCGCGACATATTCCGGTGCTGCGATCTCGGCATTACCGGCGCGAATTTCGCCGTCGCCGAATCCGGCACGATCTGCATCTGCACGAACGAGGGCAATGGGCGTATGAGCACGACGCGTCCGCGCGTGCACGTCGCGCTGGTCGGGATCGAGAAGCTCGTGCCGCGTCTCCGCGATCTCCCGGTGTTTCTCAAGCTGCTCGCGCGGTCGAGCACCGGGCAGCCGCTCACGGTCTATACCACACTGATCACCGGACCGAAGCGTCCATCCGACCCGGACGGTCCCGAGCAGGTGCACGTCGTTCTGCTCGACAACGGCCGCTCGGAAATCCTCGGCGGCCCCTTTACGGAAGTGCTGCGCTGCATCCGTTGTGGGGCGTGCCTGAATGCCTGCCCGGTCTTTCGTAACATCGGCGGGCACGCGTACGGCAGCGTCTATCCCGGCCCGATCGGCAGTGTGACAACACCATTGTTGAGCGGGATCGACCAGCACGCCGAGCTGCCGCGCGCCTCGAGTCTGTGTGGGGCGTGTCAAGCCGTCTGCCCGGTGAAGATCGATCTGCCCGGGCTGCTGGTGAAGCTGCGCGTCCAAACGCGCGCCCAGCAACCGCTGGGCAAACGGCTGGGGATGAACGTCTGGAAGTGGCTGATGCAGTCGCCAGCGCTGTTCGGCTGGGGCCAGCACGCGCTGCGTTGGATGTTGCGCGGCGGCGATGGCGGCTGGATCGGCCGTGGGTTCGGACCGGCAAGGGAGTGGACGAAAGTGCGCGATCTGCCACCGCCTCCGAAAAGGACGTTTCGCGAGCGCTGGCGCGAAGGACT
>CAZDTB010000457.1:0-4087 GCA_964508075.1 uncultured Planctomycetales bacterium | reverse complement strand
CGCCGCGTGGTGAACCAGCGCGCCAATGATGAGCAGCAGCGCCACGCCGGCGGCAGCCTTGGCACCCATCTCCGCCACGTGCTTGATCGGCTCGAAGCAGCTCAGGAACACGTGTGCGATTATCCCCGCACACACCGCCACCAGCGCCCACCCGAACAACGCCGCGGCCCCGTCGCGCAGCACCAGCCGCCCGGCGATGGCAAGCGGGATCGTGATCTCCCCCCGGCTGATGATCACCAGCCCCCAGACCAGAAACAGACCGCCGATCCCAAACCCCCCGATCGCATGCGCCACCCACCACAATGGCCCCGGCCCCGCCCCGACACTTGAACGTGCCCTCTCAATGTTGCGATCGGAACGTACCGTCATAGCTCACACCTCCGACTCGCGGCCTCTCATCTGAACTGTAATCGCGCCCGCGAGCCCCGGCGCTTACAAATGGCAGCGAGGTTCAGAAGCGCTATGTGCGGTTATGGTCAAAATGACATGCGTGTACTAATCAAGGCGCGTCTTACGCCACGCCACCCAACCGGGGAGCGCAAAGCTCCAGCTTTGCGCCCGCGTCGCGAACACACGTCACCTGTACGAATCGCGCCCCCACCCTTGACAGGGTGGACCACCCACCGGCGGGGAATGGCCACAGTCCCACCCAATCGCTCAACGGCAGCATGCTGAAGCGGCGCGTGACGGTGTAGAAAACCACCCACTTTCGCGGTCGTCACTTATTGAACGGCGGCCACGAGAATGGCGTAATCCGCCAGATCCACTTTCCATGATTATACAGCAGGCTCTCGACATCTCCGGACAGCGCCAACGGACCCGCGCGCTAACAGACCCACGCGGAGTCGAAACACCACCTCCCCCCGGACGGGCCGTATCTTCCTTCTCAGCAGCTCTCACCGTAGTGTGCCAACAGCTCGGCGAGGTCGGCCAGATCCACGTCGCCGTCGCCGTCCAGGTCGCCGTCCTCATATGCCGCGCCGCTGGTCGTACCGTAATGGCCGAGTAGCTGGGCGAGGTCGGCGAGGTCCACATCGCCGTCGCCGTCCACGTCCCCGGTGATGAACGGACAGCCCTCGATTCCCAGGCTGAAGTTGCTGCCTGTGTCAATCGCAACCCAGTTGGTGTTGGGCTCCGGGACAGTACATTGTCCATACTGGTTGTCACCCCACGCCACGATCGACCCGTCGGATTTGAGTCCCAGACTGTGCCCGGTACCCGCCGCGATGGCTACGAAATCCGCGTTCGGTGCGGGTACATCGCACTGACCGAACTCGCTGCGGCCCCAGGCTACGATCGACCCATCCGACTTCAGTGCCAGACTGTGATACCAACCGGCCGCAATCGCGACGACTTCGCCCGTGATCTCCGGCACGACCGACTGCTCGTAGTGCGGTGAACCCGACATCCCGGCACCACCGGCACCCCAGGCCACGACGGTGCCGTCAGTTTTCAGACCGAGGTTGTGCCATGCACCCGCCGCGATGGCCGCAAAGTCCGCGTTTGGCGCCGGCACCGTAGTCTGCCCATAGTCCGAATCACCAAAGGCCACGACCGACCCGTCGGATTTCAAGCCGAGACTGTGCACACTCCCCGCCCCGATGGCGACGAAGTCCGCGTTGGGCGACGGTACCATGCACTGCCCGAGGTCGGGGAAGCCGCTCGCGTCCTGACCGGCGCCCAGCGCGACGATCATGCCCTCGGACGTCAACGCGAGGCTGTGGTAGTTGCCACCCGAGACAGCGACAAAGTCCGTGGAATTCGGGTCGATGTCGCATTGACCCCGGTTGTTCAATCCCCACGTCGCAACCGATCCTTCGCTTCGCAGGCCAAGCGTGTGGCCCGAGCCGCCCGAAACCGCGGCGAAGTCGGCGTTCGGCGCTGGCACATCGCACTCGCCGTCCTCGTTCAACCCCCACGCCACCATCGAGCCGTCCGACTTCAGGCCGACGCTGGTGTACGGCCCCGCCGTAACGTCGACGAAGTCGGCATTCGGCGCCGGCACGTCGCACTGACCATAGCGCGGCAGGCCGTATGGGTCGCCGGGCTGCCCGGCGCCGAGCGCAACGACCGTGCCGTCGTCACGCAGGAGCACCGTATGCACCCAGCCGCAGCCGATCGCGACCCAGCCAGTGTTTGGCTCTGGAATGTCGATCATGCCCAGGGCGGAATAACCCCACGCTTCCACGGAGCTATCGCTTCGCAGTGCGACGCTGTGGCCGCCGCCGGCGTCAATGGCCACGAAGCCGGTGTTCGGCTCCGGCACCTCACACTGGCCCCAGCCGGTGGCGCCCCAGGCAACGATCGAGCCGTCGGACTTGATGCCGAGGCTGTGGCCGTGCCCCGCTGCGATCGCAACGAAATCGGTGTTGGGCTCGGGCACGTCACATTGGCCATCGCTGTTGTTGCCCCAGGCAACGATCGACCCATCGGACTTGAGGGCGAGGTTGTGGTTGCTGTGCGTCGAGATTGCGATGAAGTCCTCGTTCGGCGAGGGCGTGGTGTTCTCGCCGTATATCTCCCCGCCCCAAACGACGACGGTGCCGTCGCTCTTCAGGCACAGACTGTGGTTCGCCCCGGCTTCGACGGCGACGAAATCGGCGTTGACGCCCGGCACAGTGCACTGACCGTAGCTATTCCAGCCCCAGCCAGCCACCGAACCGTCCTCCCGGAGCGCCAGGGTATGCCAGAGGCCAGCGGAAATGTCCACGATGCCCTGGGAATGGTCGGGCCCGACCACCTGCGTGCCCCACGAGTGGATTCTTCCATCCACGGTCTCGGCTGGAGCAGCGGTCGCCCCGAGCAGACCTAGCACCAGACACCCACACATTGCCACGACTGCCGTTCTGTTCATCAAAGTCTCCTCCGCCCTGAGCCCATCGGGCTCATCCCCCAGTCCACGTTTGGCGGCATCCATTATGCCCCGTCCCTCTCATATCAGCCCGCCAGCGGTGGAAACCCCACGGGGCCCGCCTCAAGATGGCTGGCGACGCACTGCCCTCCGCAATCCCTCGCTCTACGAGTAATAAGTATACGCTCCATCCTCAGTCTCGTCTGTTTGTTTTTTGGAGCGATGTTGGACATCGATCATTCTAGCGGACCGTATTTCCTCGGTCAATGAGTTAATTATAATCAGCCGTACGGCGGGCCTAATCGCCCCACGCGGCCGAACCCATGTGGGACCGGTTTTCAACCGGTCAGTGCAGATGTTGGCACCGGCTTCCAGCCGGTGGAATCACAGGCAAGATGCCTGTGCCACGCCGCACCCCGCCCAATCCGAACGCGAAGCGCCAGCAAGCGCCCAAGCGTAGCCCGTTCGGTCCGCCCCGCGGGTCATCGGGCGTAGCGCCCCGCGATCCCACGATTAACAGCGTGGGCCACCCGCCCCACGCATCCAGGCGACGAACTTCGCTCGCGGTTTCGGCGAGTTCATCCAGCTCTGGTCTGGCTCGGGTTCAGCCAAGACTTGCCGCACGGTTAGCAGCCGAGGCATAGGCTCCGAGCGGACGCTACCCTTTCGTGTGAGCCAGCGGATGCACCGGGTTTGCTCTATGCGCTCAACCAGCTTGAGCGTGATCGTGGCGTCCGAGCAGACGTATTCGATTACCCTGTCGTGCTGTCCTTGGGACCACAATCGCGGGGCCTCCTCGCTCTTCAAGAGCTTTTTCAGTCCTGGCTCCATTCCTTGCGCGACGGCATTTAGACCGACGGGATACCCCGTTCGGTTGAAGAACTGGAGCATCGGGTCATACAAGTCCAGCGCCACCTCGCGCGCCGCCGGCAGGTCCTCCGCCGCGAAGCCGATCCACCGCAAGTCGAAGCTCGCGCCGTTCCACGCGCAGAGACGATCGCCTTCCTGTTGCAGGCTGCGCAGGTGGCTGAGCAACTCTCCCGCCGTCTCGCGCGTCATGTTCGTGCGCGGGTCGCCACGGGGGTCCCGCGACATCCACACCCTGGGCTTGCCCGTTGCGTCGGCCGTGGCGGCAACGGCAACGTAAAACGGCGCATGCTTCTCAAGGTCTTCCCCGGGCTTGAGGTCGAACACATTGGAGGTCTCGATATCGACGCTCACGAGCTCCATGTTCTT
>CAZDTB010000456.1:0-4102 GCA_964508075.1 uncultured Planctomycetales bacterium | reverse complement strand
CGGGGTTGTGGCGCTTGTGCCAGCATTCCAAAATGTCGGGGATGTCGTCCTCGGCACGCCGCGTCACCTTTGCCCCGTTGAAGGCGAGGTTGTCAAGGACCTCGATGTAGACCTCCTCCAGCAGCTCGTACGCCTGGATCAGAAAGGCGCCGCTGCCGCACGCGGGGTCGCAGATCTTGATCTCGCGCAGGGCGTCGAGGCAGTCGCGCCAGTACGCCTGCATGCGTTCGGCCGGCTCGTCTCCGTTCGTGTTGCGAGGATCGACCCCATGCTTCTGGGCAATCGCACCGAGGCGCTGCCTGACGACTTCTCCGACCGTTTGCTCGACGATGTAGCGCGTGAAATCGGGCGGCGTATAGTAGATGCCGAAGCGCTTGCGCTCGGCCGACTTCGGCATCGCCGTCTTCTTGGCTCCCTCGCCAATCCCGTTTCCGAATAGCCCGCCAACACGCAGCTTCTCCAATTCGGTGACGGACTTTTCAAACAGGTGGCCCAGGACGTCGACGTTGACCTCATCCCGGAAGTCGTAGTTGCCAACGCTGTGAAAGAAGTCGGTCCACTCGTCGTCGAGCTTGAGGTCGTCAACTTCCGGGTCATGCAGGAACAGACCGCCGTCGTACCCTTCGTTGAGCTCAAGATCGCGGTGGCCCTGGTCGACGCCGTGGAACAGGTTCACGAAATTATGCCAGCGCGGGTTCGTCACGCGCGCCATCGGGGGCAGGTTGCGATACGTGCGGTCGATGGTTTTGGCCGGCAAGAGGCCTCGGTCCTCGCAGAACGCGACGAAGATGATGCGATCCAGCAACTTCTGAGCGATCGCGATGGCCTGTTCACTTGATTTAGCATGTTTCGCATGAAGATGATGGATCAGATCGAGTCGATGCCGGCTGTAGGCGTCGTAGAGGTCGTCGCCAACCTCGCGCTGGCGCTCGCCAGTCATCTTCAGGAGCCGGACGGCGCGGGGGGTCGGGTCGAGATCAGTCGAGAGCAGGCCACCTTGGCCGAGCACGTAGAAAAACTCGCGAAAGCGCTCGATGCGGCCCAGCTCGTCCAGCGTGAAGTGTTCGAAGGCCCGGCTACCGTGGTCGCGGTGGTACAGCCGGAAGCTCACGAAGTTGCTGAGAATCCCCCACGGACACTCCGGGAGCGCGTTCAAGTAATCCCAGACCTGCTGAACCGGAGTGCGCCCGTTGAAGCGGTCTGCGTCCAGATTCGTCTCTGCACTCTTCAGCTCGATGACCGCCGTCGGTGAGACCGTCGCTTTTCGAGAGAATCTGCCAAGCGCGCCGTCAGCAGTGCCGACCCCCGGCACCGTGAAATTCCGATCAACCTCAAAAGTCCCGCTCTCCTCCGTGACGGCTGTGTAACCGAGCGCCTCCCCGAAGATCTCCCGCAGGAAGTCGGCATCAAGTGAGGTTTCCTTTCGCGCCAGGTAACCCTTGCGCTCCAGTTCAACCCATTTCGTGATGATTTGGTGCCCGCGCTCGATCTGTGCGGCATAGAGATGGGCCCGCTTGGCGGCCTCATCCCTCAGGTAGGCGGCCAGGAAGAGCACCCGCTTGTGTCGAGTGGCCACAACTCCAGTGGGGTTCGCTGAATTGAGCAGCGTTGGCTGATCAGTCTGGCTTCTGCGTCGCGCCATGTGAGGTGTTTATCCGCGTGTCACAATCCTGGCCCTATCCTATGGCCGACGCGCAAGGTTCGTCAATTCGCGGGCGCCAGCGCGCGACGGCGGCCACGAATTTCCCCGGTGAGGGCTTCCGAGCGCAGAATGTGGGGCGCGCCCAGCAACGCGCCCCTTTGTGCCACCCCATTCGAGCCGTGTTGCTACGGCGTGTTGCAGTCGTCGTTGAACTGGCCCAGCAGGGCGCTCAGGTCGTTGAGGCTGACGGCCCCGTCACCGCCGTCGGGATAAATGTCACCTTCCTCCCGCGTGGCGCCGGCGGTCATCCCGTAGTTGGCCAGCAACTGGCTGAGGTCGCTCAGACCCACGACGCAGTCACCGTCCTGGGAGTAATCCCACACGCCGTCGCCGTTATTCGGAAACACGTCGGCCGTGCAGTAGTTGCCGGAGTTGCCCGGCTGCGGGCAGCCCTGAACGAGGTCGATGCGCAGGAATGCGTCGCCGCCGCTGCCGAACGAGCCGAGGTCTTCCCCGGCGGCGTTACGCAGCGACGCGAAGAAGTAGAGCATCAGGTCGTCGCTGAGGAAGATGTCGTCGGCGTGGAAGGCGCTGAGCGCGGCATCCCCGCGGCCGATGTAGGCGTCGTCGTCGAAGGCGCCGTTGCCGTCCAGATCGACCGGGTCGCCTTCACGGACAACCACCTCGGCACCGTTGAGCGCAATCACTGAATCGGTCTGGATGTCGCCGTTGTCGGTGTTTCCGACGAGGACCCAGTCGCCGACGGTGTTGCCGGTAAAGGCGGAAAACACGTTGCCCCAGTGCTCGCCGCCGCCGGTGATCGAGTCGCCGGTCGCCGCCAGCAGCGTGCCGTTTCGCACGGCCCAATCATTGTCGCTGGGATCGTCGCCGCGGCTATACCAGTCGCCGTTGGTCAGCAGCTTGGTCTGGAAGACGGCGGCGACGGTGATCGTATAGCCGGGGATTGGGTTTCCTTCGCGTAGCACGACGACATCGTCGACGACGAGGATGTCGTCGTTGGTGGCGTTGTAGTCGTCACCCTGGGCGATCCAGGTGGTGCCGTCGGGTGTGGTCCAGAACTTGTTCGAGTCGAACGAGTCCCACACGCTCCCGCCGATCGGCGTCACGTTGGACTGCTTGAAGGCCCAGTCGTCGTAGAAGATCGCCGGACGGTAGGAGCTGTGAATGTTCTTGATGGTACTGTCCTGGCAACCGATGGTGCCGTCGTTGAGCAGGTGGAACGAGCCGAACGAGTTGCCGAACAGCTCATCGCCGGTCGGATTCCCGGGATCGTCGGCTAAGCCATAAGCTGGATCACTTTCCTGGCGCACCATGTTGAAGTCCGTGCCGTCGAAGAAGATACCCTTCTGTTTGCGGTCGAAGTCGCCGTCCCGGGCCCGCGCCGTGTAGACGAACTGCCCCAGCTCGTTGAAATGCGGCGGGCTCGAGCCGAAGAACTCGTACAGCTCGCCAGCCGCGCCATCGTGGACCGGCTGTCCTTCCTGGGCGAGGACTTCCCCGCTGACACCGGAGCCGATCAGCAACATCGTCTCCAACTGGTCGCCGAGCCAGTTGCGGCCTTTGAGGATCCACTGCGAGCCGTCCGGGCTGACGGATAACTCCTCGAGGGCCTTGAACTCGGTGAACACCGGGTCCCCGTTCAGGTCCCTGGCGCCGGGGACGACCGCGGTCGGATGGCCGGGCACCTCGGTGAAGATCACCTCGATCTCACCCGCGCGCGCTGCCGAGACGGACAGCAGCACGCTCGCCGCGGCGAGGATCCCAGTTCTGAACAGCGTGGTTCTTGTCGTCATCTTTCACTCTCCTCGAGTTGCTGCTCCGCGCATCAGTGCGCCTGGTGCAGACATGAAAATCTACCCCCGGGACAACCGCCATACAGCAGACTCGCCTGCCAGATCAGTGTAAGCTGACGCGGGTCGGCATTCAATCGCGAATCCGGCCCAAACTCGGGTCCTCTCCCCGAGGAAGCGGGCCATCCATCGGCCGCGCCGTCCGGCGGTGCCTTGAACGAGGGTATCTCGCTGATGTGTACGAACCTTACTCGCGCGGCGGCACATCTGGGATGTGCCGTGGCATTGCTGCTCACCGGTTGCGCCCGCAGCCAAACCGACCTGTCAGCCCGTGGCGAGCCGTTCTACCGCATCCTCGACGCTCAGGCCGAGGCCTGGAACCGCGGCGACATCGACGGCTTCATGAGGCACTACTGGCAGTCGGACCGGCTGACGTTCAGTTCTGACGGTCACACGCGACGCGGCTGGGCCGAGACAAAGGCACGCTACGAGCAGCGCTATCCGACGCCCGAACGCATGGGCCAGCTCGAATTCACCGATCTCGAGACTCACCTGCTTGGGGACAACGCCGCCCTGGTCCTGGGTCGCTGGCACCTGACCCGCCAGCCGGACTCCATCGGGGGCAACTTCACGCTTGTATTCGAGCTGA
>CAZDTB010000455.1:0-4115 GCA_964508075.1 uncultured Planctomycetales bacterium | reverse complement strand
GAACCTGTGGGGGGTTGACTGCAACGGCAACGGCATCCCGGATGGCTGCGACATCCCTGGCGACATCAACGGCGATGGCTGCGTGAACCTTCACGACCTGGCCGAGCTACTCGCCAATTACGGAAGGTGCGTCTACAGATAGCAGTGTGAGCGAGGTCAATAGGCCACTGGGCACGTAGCACCGGGGTTCGGGGTTCAGAGTTCAGGAGCGAATCGAAGGGTGCTGGGCCGGGATGGGGGTCTCGGCCCAGCCGGTTTTGATTCCTCGCTCGCGCTCAGGGCTCGGCGGGAGCCTCGCCCTCCCAGCACTGCTGACGACTGAACGCCAAACCCTCTGCCAACTTGGCGCTCTCGGCGTCTTGGCGGTTCAATTCCGGCCCGCCAGGCACGGAGCGGATACTGCCTACGGGCACGGCGTTCCGTAGACTGCCAGCAGGGCCGACAAGTCGCTCAGGTTCACCGCGCCGTCGCCGGTCACGTCGCCGTCGTGGTACGTCGCACCCTCCAACATCCCGTAGTTGGACAGCAGCAGCGCCAGGTCGGCGAGGTCGATCGTGCCGTCGCCGGTGAGCTCGCCCGGGCATTCGCATTCGTCCGGAACGCCGTTGTTATTGTGGTCGAAGCTGCTGCCGGCGGCGATGTCGTCGGCGTCGAACTCGCCGTTCGCGTTGCAGTCGTGCTCGTCGATCCACTGTCCGACGTAGAAGAGGCTGGTGAGGAACTCGTGGCAGATGTCCGGCATGTCGTCGTCCACGACTTCGATCGCAAGCGCCCACAAATCCCGAACGCCGTAGCTGTAGTTGGTCGAGCATCCGGAAATCGGGTACCACATCAGGTCATAAATGGTGCCGATCTCGTAGGTTCCTCCGCCGGAGGCGGCGACGCGATTACGCATCTCGGTGCCGATTTCCAGGAACGACGCGTGGTCCGGGCAATGATCGGGGATATGCGCCCAGGCCCACATGATGTAAGGCACGTAGCCGTGGATGTCGACGTGCACGCGCACGTGCGGGTTGTCCTCCATGAAGTCCCGCAAGGCGGCGGTTTCCGGCTCGGAAAAGGGATACGGGCCGCCCGAAGGATCCTGGCCGCTGCCGGGGCCGTCCCAGTTGCGATTCAAGTCGACCCCGTGCGCGTTATATCGATCGTAAACCACATAGCCGTCGGGGTTCATGATCGGCATCAGGTACCATTCGACATTGTCGACCAGCGCCGTGATTTCGGGATCGCTACCGTAGTTTGTCAGTAGCTCCTGCGCGACGTAGGCGACCACCGAGGCGGGGGCCTGCTCGTTGCCGTGCTCGGCCCCGTGATACAGGACGCCCGGTTTTGGGCGCAGATTCGGCCCGGTGATGCGCAGCGCCCACATTTGTCGGAATTGCACCGAGTTGCCCAGTGAGACTCTCTCGGCCAGATCCGGATAGGCCGCGGCCAGGTCGACCATGAATTGGACGTGTTGATTGTACGTTCGGAGCGAATCGAAGAAATCGCCGCGTGAATCGCCGTACAGCTCATCGAGATAGCGTTGCAGGTCTTCAATGATGACCTCATATCGCAGACCGCTGGCCTTCAGTGCGGGCTGCGCCGCCGGCGCGACGCGGACTTCGATCGGTCCGATGCCCAGCGCGACGACTTCGGACCAGACCTGGAAATCGCTGCCCAGATTCTGTAGTTCTTGCAGGGTGGCCAGCTCTGCCTCGTTGCTGAGTGTGACGTGCACCACCTGATAGCCCTCATAGCCGCTGGGCTGCGCGGACGATGGTGATGCCACCAGCATACCGAACGTCAGAAGTGCAATAACGACATGGAACGTTCGAACCCGAATCATGATAGCTCCCTCCAAGAGCTGCTCCCGGCCACTTGGCGCGGGCCGGCTGCACGGCACGATCGGCGATCCGCCTATACACCACTATACCGAAACTGCGCTAAGGTTGCCCGACCTTTCGTCCATCGGCATCGAGCCCAGCGGCTGGTGCCCCACGTGACCGCAGGACACCTGCTGACAGCGCATCAACCTGCGGATAAGCCGCCCTGGGACGTGAAACACGCGAAGACAAGCAAGCAGACCCGTCAAATCCGCACTTCCACGCTGTTGGCGTGAACAAATGCCTCACCGGTTTTGGTACAATGCCAGGGGGACGAATCGATGCGGGTAGATCAGTACGGCGGACATACCATGTCGAAGCACAATTGGGTTGCGCGTGTTTATTTGACGGCGATCGTGATGGGAATGGGGATAGTGGGCACACAGGTGCTGTTTGCCCAGACGCCGGAGTTCCGGGCCATGTGGGTGACACGGTTCGAGTGGCCCGACCCCGACCAGAACACCTGCCAGGACACGATCGACACGATCATGGCGGACCTGGCCGGCAGCAACTTCAACGCCACCCTCTTCCAGATCCGCGGCCAGGCCGACGTCCTATATCCTTCGCCGTACGAGGTCTGGTCGCCGCTGATCGGCGGTAGCGACCCGGGCTGGGATCCGCTCGCCTACGTGGTCGACGCGGCCCACGCCCATGACATCGAATTCCACGCTTACATCAATACTCACCCGTGCTGGCAGAGCACTCAGCAACTCCCGCCGAGCGACCCCAATCACCTGTTCTACGCCCACTGCAACGCGGCCGACCCGAACGCCCGCGACTGGCTGCACCACAACGTGCCCGATAACCCGGTCCAGTTCAGCGAGAGCAATTACGTCTGGATGGCGCCCGGCGTGCCGGCGTTTCAGGCCTACATCCGACAGCAAATCCTCTACGTGGTTGAGAACTACGACTTGGACGGCGTGCACTTCGACCGCATCCGCACGCCGTGGTCCGACCAGCCGTCGTACGACCCGATCAGCCTGGCGCGGTTCGCGAACGAGCAGAGCAACCCGAACGGCCTGGACTTCACCGAGTGGACCGCCGACCAGATCACCCGCAACGTCCGCGACATCTACGCCGCTATCATGGCGGTCAAGCCCCACGTCAAGGTCAGCGCCGCCGTCTACTCCAATCCCAACACCGCGCCGTCCGACCAGCACCAGGACGCGCTCGCGTGGGCTCAGACCGGCGGCATGGACATGCTCGTACCGATGATGTACTTCGCCGGCGGAGAGGGATCAACCTGGGATCAACGCCTGCAACTGTGGCTGGCGGGCAGCGGCGAACGCCACGTCGTCGCGGGCCACATCACGAGCCAGGGGCTCAGCTCGCTGCTGGAGCAGATCACGCTGACGCGGATGCGCCAGGCCCAGGGCAATGCCGTCTTCTCATGGAGCTCGTTCAGCTATTGGAACGACTACGTTGCGAGCGTCTACCAGAGCCCGGCAGGACTGCCGGCGATGGATTGGAAAGACAACCCTCCGACCGGCGTCATCTACGGCTACGTGACCGACGGCAGCGCGCCGATCGTCGATGTGCAGATCGAGCGGACCGACTCAGCCTACACGGCGTTGTCGACCGGCGACGGGTTCTACTCGATTCTGCTGGTCCCACCGGGCACCTACTCGCTGACGGCGTCACACCCCGGCTATGAGGAGGTTGTTGTCCCGAATGTCATCGTTGCGGCAGGTGACGTTGTTCGGCAGGACATCGTGCTCGACACGCCGCTGCCGCCGGTCATTGCCGAAGTAACGCCGGACCCAGGCGAGGTAATCGCGGGCACCGCCTATACGCAGCAGTTGGTGCTGACGCAGGGCGTCGCGGAGTCGTGGACGCTGCTGGTCGGCCCGACGGAGGCCGACGTGGATGCCAACGGATACGTCAGCGGTTGGACGCCGTCGGATGATGACGTCGGCGAGCTGGTGCCGTTCACGGTTCGAGCATCGAACGCGACCGGCTTTGACGACGAGAGCTGGAGCGTGCTGGTCAGCGAAGCCCCGCCGTGCGAGGCATTCAAGATCACCGATTTTGAGGGATATGCGAACGGCGAAGAGGTACTGTTCCGGTATCCGCGCTACAGCGGCTCGACGGACCAGGACCTGGAAGAGACGCCAAACGTGGCCGAGGTCACCGACGCGGTCAACGCATACAGCCCGACGAGCTGCTACCTGGTCCAGTGGCAATACATCGACACCGACCCACAGCGCTGGATGCGCCTGACGACGAACCAAGGCTCCTATATTCCCAACC
>CAZDTB010000454.1:1284-4121 GCA_964508075.1 uncultured Planctomycetales bacterium | reverse complement strand
GAAGAACTGGGCGGCTGGCGCTACCCAGGTCCGTCAATCACTGGTCGTTGACCACTCTGCGCGAGAAACTGATCAAGATCGAGGCGAAGGTGGTCCGGCACGCCAAGTACGTTACGTTCCAACTGGCCGAGGTGGCGGAACCGCGATTCCCACTGGGGTCGAGAGGCTTCAAGCGGTACGATGATGAACGAGAGTCCGTTGAATGAAGAATCCCGGGTCAGCGGTAGCCATGCCATCCACAAGGATCGAACGCGGCTCGATGGGTCGGATGGAAGCATCTCCCGGCGCGCCGACTGCTGAGGAGATACACTGATGCGCCCGCTCCCTGGCCGATTCGTCGCTGGGCTTCTCGGCCTGATCCTGGCCTGGGGCGCGTTTGAGCGCTTCTGCCGGCTGGACGGTCAGCCGCTATGGTGCGACGAAGCTTGGGTGGCTCTGACAGCCGCGGATCTGTCTTACGGGCAACTGCTGACACAGACCGATGTGCCGCTGCCGCCGCTGTTCAGTGTGGCGCTGAAGGTCGCCGGCCACATACCGGCCTCCGCGGAGCTGACCCTGCGCCTGCTGCCGGCCGTCTGCGGGATTCTCCTGCTGCCGTTGACTTACTTGGCGGTGCGCGCCCTGCGCGTGCCGCGCACGATTGCGCTGGGCGCGACCGGGCTGTGCGCATCGAGCATCCTCCTGGTAACCGTGTCGCGACAGGCCAAGCAATACAGCGTCGAGGCGTTTTTCGCAGTCCTGATGGCCTGGCTGGTGCTGGAGTTCCGGCGCCGTGGCCCTTCGGAGCGGCAGCGGGCGCTTTTCGCGGCCATCGTCTTGGTCTGTCTGCTGGCTCCCTGGTTCGGCTATGGCGCGGTGTTCCCGCTGTCCGTACTGGCGCTGATCCCCGGCGTGCTACCGGGGCGTGGGGCGAGCCGCGGTCGTCGTCCAGCCGCCACGGCTGCGGCGCTGGCTGCGCTCGCTGTTTCGTTTGCATGCCTCTGGTTGATCGCCGCGCGGGGACAGGCCGACAACGCTTCGCTGGTCGAGTATGCCCGCCGGTGGTACATCGAACCGCTGAGCCTCCACTCCTGGGTGCAGGCCGCCGGGCAAGGCGCTGTAGCGAGTGTGTGCTTGTTCCTTCCCGTGGAATGGTTCTTCGCCTCGACTCAGGAGTTGCACGCGCTGTGGGTGTTGGCGCTGGCGGGCCTGATATGGCTTTTGGCTGGTGTGGGCTTGTACTGCTGGCCAAGCAGCACGCGCCGCGAGATGGCTTGGTGGCTGCTCGGGTCCTGGATCGCGCTCGTCATCGCCGCCGCCCTGGGCCGTTACCCGTTCGGCCTGACGCGGATGATGGCATTCCTGGCGCCGCCGACTGCCATCGCCGTAACTGCCGGCATCGCCGGTTTGGCCCGCGCCCTGTCACTGCGTGCCACCGGTCGGACAGCCCTCGGCCTAGCGGCGTCGGTGTGGTTGGGGGCCGTACCCGCCGCATACATGCTGCGCGTCCCGCTGGATTACTGCTACATCCCGTACCATGATTTTCCACAGCTTTTGCAGATTCTCGGGCGCGAGCGCCGCCCGGGCGAATGGGTGTTCGTGGACGTGACCGCGGTTGCCCCGGTGCGCTACTACGCGCCGGACATCCCGCCGCCGCTGCGGTTTGCGCCGGTGACGGCCGGCGCGCTTCCGGCCGCTGCTTCGCACGATCCGGGACTGATCGACCACCTGGCGCGCCAGGCCGGATGGCGCTGGTGGCTGCTGACCACCGATGGACAGGGATGGCAACGCCACCGCGATCTGCTCGCGCGCATCGAGCAGTACGGGTACACAGTCGAGCTCTTCGCGCGTGCCGACGCGTGCGGCAGGTCGCGCTGGACGGCGGAACTCCTCGTCGCCACACGCCGCTGAAATGCGAGACCCTGTCTCGCCGGCCAGTGGCGTATTACGATTACTCATAAGGTGTGCCGCTTGGGTGTCCGTCGTCGCGCTTCCTGACACGTGCCCTGCTCCGTTGCCGGCTAGGCTGAACGAGCAATCGCCTGATTGATTTGCCGGGCGCGCGACCATCCCTGGCTCAGTGGCAGCGGACGGTCGCCCAGAATCCGCTGTAGTAGGTGAAGTACTCGTCGTCCGGGATGACCTCAGTGCAGCTCCAGGGCGGCAGGTCCAAACCGTAGAAATCGGTCGTGTAGCCGCTCTCGGCCTCGTCGGCCACGAACCAGCCCGCATAGTCGCTCGAGAACGTCACCACCATCCACACGTTGGCGGGGATCTCGATGTCATCGAACTCCGCTTCGAGGTACGGGGCCTGTTGCAGTGGCAAATCCTGCCAGGTCCGGCTGGTTCCCGGAATCGGTTCGCCGCCGTTGCCCGGGCAGTCCGTCCACAGCTCGACCGTGCAGTCATAGGGCTCGCCCTCCCAGGCGCCGACGCGCAGGGAGTAGTAGTAGAGACGACGGCTGCCGCTGCCGACCAGCTCGATGTCGTCGGCGATCCCCACGTTCGCGCCGGGTTTCGGCCAGTTGACCCCGAAGTCGGTAATGTTCTCATATTCCCAATAGTCGCAGCTGGTGTCGGGGCAGGTCGTACCCTCGCCGTGGAAAATGCCGCCGACCTGCGCGCAGGCATCCTCGGTGAGCTCCACGCACTGGTCCGTGACGCAGCAGGCGCCGCTGAGCGCGGGCGCGGCGCCGTAGTTTGCCAGCAGCGCGGCCAGGTCGGACAGATCGACGTCTCCGTCGCCGTCGAGATCGCCGTCTTCCGGCAGCGCGCCGCTGGTCGTGCCGTAGTGGGCGAGCAATTGGGCCAGATCGCTGAGGTCGACCCGGCCGTCACCGTTCAGGCTGAGCTCGATG
>CAZDTB010000454.1:0-1274 GCA_964508075.1 uncultured Planctomycetales bacterium | reverse complement strand
GGTCGCCGACTATTCCCTGGTCGAAATACAAAGCACCCATGTCGGCGACAGTTCCGTCCGGATCGGGGTACGAGTTCGGGTCACCCGCATCAATGCACGGCGAGTCGGACTGCAAATGGTAGTCACCGGCACCTGCGGCAACGAACAGAGGATCGGTGTCGAGATTGCCCGCCATCCAGTACAGGTCATGGTTCGGGTGAATCTCCACGGCGCCTGGACCGCCCTGCACGTCAGAGTAACTCACCGTTATGTCCGTCACGCCGTATTGGGAGGGGGCGCTGATCTCCTGCGGAAAGTCGTTCCATAGGATGTTGTTGGTGATCGTGACGTGACTGGAGTAGGCGTACAGGCCACCCCCGTGCTTCTCGTTCCAGTCGGGCGCCGCACTGGCGACATTGTCGGCGATGGTGTTGTTGATCAGCGTGAGCACGGGGCCACCGTCGCACCAGATCCCGGCGCCCTGGGCCTCCGAGCCGTACTCGTATTGTGCGTGCGCGAGGTTGCCGGTGATGCGGTTTCCAATGAGCGTGGCGATCGTGCTCCCGGTAAAGGCCATGCCACCGCCGTAGGCGTGGGCGGGATCATAGAAATCCTCGTCATATGCCTGGTTGTCACTTACGTTGTTCTGAAGCAGCAGTGCGTCGCAATAATCCAGGTAAATCCCGCCGCCGATCGCGCCCCAGGCCAGGTTGTCGGTGATGTCGTTGGCAAAGAACAGCACGTTGGACCAGTCGCACTGGACCGCGGCACCGTACTCCGCGGAATTGTCGAAGAGTTGACAGTGGCACATGGTCAGGTCGCTACTTACCGCGTAGATGCCGCCGCCGCCGTCGTAGGCATAGTTGTAGCGGATCGTGCAGTGGTCGAGATCGAGCGATGAGCCTTCACAGTAAATGCCGCCGCCCCGGTCATCGGGCTCGGTGTTGTCCGCCTCGCCGTACTCGACGATGCAGTGCGACAGGTGACTGGGCTCGGAGCCGTAGAAGAAGTGCAGTCCGTGCCACTCCGAGATCGAGCCGTCCTTCGTGAAGAGGATCGGCGAATCCTCGGTTCCGATCGCTTGCATCCTTCCCTCGACCACGAGCCGGCAGTCGCAAAGCGACACGACCTGCACGCCCGGCTCGATGATCAGCGTCTCGCCGTATGGCACGACGACATCGCCCTGCAGCAGATACGGCGAGCCGTCGTAGTCCCAGACGCCGGAGACCGCGCCGCTGGGCACGACCGTGTCGGAGCGAACGATGATGACACGCGCCACCTGGTATCCCGGGGCG
>CAZDTB010000453.1:3900-4125 GCA_964508075.1 uncultured Planctomycetales bacterium | reverse complement strand
CGCCACGCGGTATGGCAACCCATCACGAAGAAAACAGCGCTGCCAAAGAGGTTCTGGTACCATTGCGCCGTTGCTCTCAGATTCACGCGGGTAGCAAAGCGTGCGTGGTGCTTGAGTGTCCGACCGGAAATGCGCGTCACGCGAGACGGGAAGACGCCACTCGAATCTGATAAGATCGGCAGCCGTGTTACCAAGAAGAAGTCGCGTATGTTCAATTTTGGGTTG
>CAZDTB010000453.1:0-3890 GCA_964508075.1 uncultured Planctomycetales bacterium | reverse complement strand
CTGCAATTCTGGCGCGATTTTCTGTTCGAGAGCCGCCCGCGTCTGATTGTCTCGTTTGGCCGAAGCCAAACGCTCATTGTGTCGTCTAGACTGCTCCAGACAACCATCAGTTGGCCCGGCGTTCCACCAGAGCGTGCCGCGTCATTCAAAAACGTGTCTTACGAGGAAACCCTCTTCGACTTCGCCGACCTCCAGCGTATCGCAGCCGAGGATGACGATTGGGAGCCAGATTGGGAATCGGACGATGCCGATGACTGAGCGGAAAAGCGGGTGCTTTCTCGACGCGGTCACTCTGTCCGCATCGTACATGCCTGAGCCGTTGCTTGCATTCGCGGAAGGGCGACGCCACGTTGATCCAAAGACCGGGATCAGTCGGTTCGGTCCCAAGACCTGGAAGCTCGGGACCCGGCATCCTACGCAGATCCGAACCGGTTTCGTCGGCACGCCAGAGACAATCTCGAAGGCAGGAGACTGGATTGAACGAGCTTCGTCCGGGGTTCAAGGGGCCGCGGAGCGGCTGGAGTTCCCGGGATTTCGGCAGGATCGCGGCTTTTTCTCTCAACTCGAGCTAAGCGCCGATTGGAATGCGCCAGTTTTTGCCTCCGAACTGCGAGAGCTGAAATCGACCAGGAGAAGGCAACCAAGATTCGAACAGGCTGTTGATCTCCTGGACGCGAAGCTCGAATTGCTCTCACGGAAAGATCGCGTACCGGAATACGTCGTTGTCGCGTTGCCGGATGATCTCTTGGCAAGCTGCAAGACCGTTGATTACACCACCGCGCGTACTGGAAGAGTGCACCGGAACCTGCGCAGAGCCTTGAAATCCGTCGCCATGAAATACCGCCTTCCGACGCAGATCCTGCTTGAGAAGACGGTGGATGGAAAGTCGGACGATTACCCCTCGGAAATTGCCTGGGATTTCTTCACGGCGCTCTACTACAAGGCAGGAGGACTGCCGTGGGGGCCGGTTGGACTCACGCCGGGGACCTGTTTCATCGGTATCGCTTTCTACCGCCCGTTGAGCACGGAGGATTCCCGCATCCAAACTAGCCTTGTGCAAGCGTTCGACGAACACGGCGACGGACTTGTACTGCGTGGCCAAGACTTCATTTGGGACGAGAGGAAGGAGCGTGCGCGGTCGCCACACCTGTCCGAAGAGCAAGCCGCATGGATTGTCGAACGGACGCTAACACGCTACCAGGATGAGATGGGCCAGACACCGCAGCGTGTCGTGATTCACAAGACCTCGCGGTATTGGCCAGCGGAAATCACCGGGTTCCAGCGCTCCTTGGATGCTCACTCTCTACGATACGACCTACTCGCCCTGGCACCGGACAGCACATTCCGCCTGTTCCCTGTGAACCAGTATCCTCCGCTGCGCGGAACGCGCTTCACAGTGGGTGACTTGGACTATCTTTACACAACTGGCTTTCTCGCCGACACGCAGCAGTTCCACGCCAATCACGTTCCCACTGCCGTGCGGCTGGCGGATCACATAGGCCGGGACACGTCGCGTGAAACACTTTTGAAAGAAGTGCTCATCCTCAGCAAGATGAACTGGAATTCCTCCTTGATGGGCGGGTTAATGCCAGTAACACTCAACTTCGCGCGCCGAGTGGGGGAGATTCTCCGCGAGGTGCCGCCTGATCGAGAACCGCTCACCAACTTCAAGTTCTACATTTGACCCCGTGAACGTCGGCCGGGTGCCACTGCTGTGCCTGCCCGGAGCGCAGCCGAAGCGTCCGCAGTGCGCGCCGCCCAGCGACCGCTTGACCGCGCTTCCTAGATATCCTACAATCCATAGCAAAGACCACGGGCCTGGTCCGCGCGCCCCGCGAGCATGGCCCGCGAAGCCGCTGTAGGTCTGATAACGAAGGTGCTCAATTAGGACGCGCGCGAAATAAACACCTTGAGCACCTTCGATTCACGACCCGCAATCCACGATGGAATGGCGATATCCACCGCCGTCGGGGACGGCGGACGTCCGGTACGTTTGACCGGTTGGAAACCGGTCCCACATGGGACGGCCGGTGCGGGGCCCGGCCGCTACATTGTCCGTCCGGCACGGAGACTGGACGCTACATCGGCCGGCGGGCCGCCGGCCGCTACGTTCGACGGTGAAACCCGGTCCCACACGGTTCGGCCGGTGCGGGGCCCGGCCGCTACGTTGGCCCTCCGTCGCTACTCGCTGGCTTCGGACGTGTGTGCGTCCTCCCGCGGATCGCAGAAGCAGGTGAGCGGGTAGGTGGCCATGGCGTCAACCATCGTGACCGGCACGCTCTTCAGAAAGGGCGTCTCGCTGTAGGCGGTGCGAACCAGCGTGTGATTGCGCTCGGGCGTGTACGCGACCAAGTCGTCCGTCACGTCGCCAACGAGCTTCTGGTTCACATTCAGCATCAGCACGTCGGTCTCGCAGGAGAAGTCCAGCTTCTTCAGATCGATGAAGCGTCGTTCGCCCGCCGCGTGCGTGCGAAAGTGAATCCGCTGATTGGCGAGGTCGTAGACGATGCTCCACTTGGTGGCATCGCCCTGGGCAACGCGCGCGAGGATGTCAAAGGCGTAGTCGACGACGTTGCCCGATTGCTTTGCGTTGTAGCCCCGCAGCAACTCGGCGGCACAGGTAAACCGGTCAAGGGAGTTCCGCGTGTACTCGATCGGCTTGGTTCCACCGAAGCCGACATGCTGCTTCAGATACGCCGTCGACGCCTCGTAGGTGTTGTTGGTGAGGACGGTCGCGGGCAGCGACTTGCCGGCGTGGCTGACCAGCTTGCCGTTGAGGAACTCGATCGTCGCGCAGTTTCCGTGTCGATCGCCGACCAGGAAGTGACATTTCGCTCCGCCCAGCGGGTTGATCCGCACTTCGCGATCGCTGGCGAGCACCTCCGCCACGGTGGCGGCCGTGTCGAGCTGATACTGCACCCATTGCAGCACGTTCAGCGCGCCCCGGCCGTCCGGCTCGGGATATTGCGTCTCGCTGAGCCACATCTGCTCCACGACCAGACCGGCCTCGTTCATCCCCCCCATCGGAAACTCGCGCCCGTACTGATTGAACGTGACACTGCCGTACTTGGCTTTCCACGTGGTGGCCTGGTCCGGAATCATGCCGAACTTCACGACGTCGCGCTTGTTGACCGTGACCAGCCCGACCGCGACCATCCAGTCGTAGTTTCTGCCGAAGACCGGCTGGCCGAGATTGCGAATGTAGAACGTCGAGCACGGAAGCGCCGGCGGCACGACCAGCAGCGAAACCAAGATACAGAGCGGCAACCGTACAGATCGGGGCGGCACGGTGGTTCCCTCCGCAAGCTGGGGCCTCGAGTTCCAATGGCTGATGAACAAGCAGTTTACGCGCGCCGCAAGGTCTCGGCAAGGAAGCGGCCGGGCCGAGGAGCGGGCCACTAGAGTCGTTCGTCTTCCGGCGCGGGGGAGTACGCGACCGCAGCACGGATCAGCCGTTTGAACGACTCACGCTTGATATCCCGACGGGTGCGGATCTCGATCTGGCGTTTGGCTTTGGCGGTGCCCTGGAGCAGGCCGTCGGGGTCCGGCAGGAACGCGCCGTGGATGAACGACAGGTAAACGCAGTCGCCGCGCACGCCGATCATGCAGACGTTGCCGCCGATCACGCCGTACGGCTGGTTCGGCTTGTAGTAGCACAAGCTGTTGAACTTGAGCGCCTCGTGCGCCTCCGGGGCGGCCTCCTGGACGAAGTCGCGCAGCTCGAGGATCAGGTCGCACAGCTCGGCCGGGCAGGTTTCGAGGTGGCGGGCGATCTCGGTGCCGTCCAGCCATTGGCGGGTCATGTTGGCGATTCTCCGGTCTACACCCCGGGCGTTTCGGTAGAAACTCCCAGCGGAATGTCCACGAGCGCCATGTTTTACCGCATAAGG
>CAZDTB010000452.1:0-4128 GCA_964508075.1 uncultured Planctomycetales bacterium | reverse complement strand
ATCCTTCGCAATGTGCTGCGGACAGTAGAATCCGCCGTCCACCGCCCTTTCCAGGAAGTCGAGCGCCTTGTCTTCATGCCCGAGCAGCGCGTGGAAACACGCCAGGGAGTAGAGCACCCGTGAATCCGTCGGTGCCACTGCGTAGGCTTGCTCAACCAGCTTCAAGCCCTGCTCGTAGTCCTTTTGCTCGTAGACCTGCCAGGCCTGCATGGTCAGCCGGTACGCCTCTCCCTTTCTGACGGAGTTGATGACAATGTCTCTGGCGCAGCACTCGGTCGCCAGCTCGGCAGCTTTGGCCAGCGCCGCCTTGTATCTCGGCTCGCCACGCAGACTGTCCAGATCGCTATCGGAGGCGATTTTCTTGGGGGCAGCAGCGCGTTGAAGCAGGCCAGGTTGTACAGGACGATCGAATTCTCGGGGACGGCGTCATAGGCCTGCTCGACCAGGGCCAATGCCTTCTTGACGTCACCGCGTCGGTAGGCCGACACCGCCTGGCCGTTGAGTTGGGTGACTTCGGGAGGCATGGCCGTACTCGTGTAAACGTCGTCGGGCGCTCCCAGCACGTCCACGAGCGTGTCCACCATGGCACGTATCGGGTTTAGCAGGTCCTGCATGTCGAAGAACACCATGCTGTCGGCAGCCGGCGGCAGCTCGGCGAAGGCGGCCTTGAAGCGTGGGTCATCTCCCAGGGCCTTCCTCGAGCTGTTCCCGTCCATCAGGTCCAGAACGTCGCCGAACAGATGCTCGCGTAGTCCAATGATTATCACGTCATCGCGCAGCGCGACGGAAAGCGGCAACGACGGCGCGCCGGGCACCATCGCCAACAGGTTCAGGCGGGTAACCTGGGTGTTCGCCCGCGTGGACTTTTCCACGGCCAGCGCCTCGGCCCCCACGGCCCGGTTGATCTCCTCGGCAAGGGCCTCAAGGATGGCCACCAGCCCTTCATAGTTCTGGGCGGCTCCGTCCTCACTGCCGCGGAAGAGCCAGATCATATTGGCCATCATGATGGGGGGACGGTCCTCAGATATTTTCTTGGGCGGGACGAACCGCTCCGCAAACGCGAGCTCTTTGGCCGCCAACTGCTCCCAATCAACGCCGTCCAGCAGTTGCGACGCCCGCTGCTTGAGCCGCTCGATTTCCGCCGTCTGTTTTGCGCCGAGCAGGGAGCCGAACAGATCGAGCAGGTCGTCGCCGACGCCGCTTTGCGCCAACGCCTCGAAGACCTCCCCCCAATACTGCTCGCGAAACTCCCGTTCGGGATTGTGGCGCTCGGCTGCGTAGAGGAAGACATCGTTCGGTACAGCGTCGGCGAGCGTGAATCCATCGACGACACCGGGTGCCGGGGCAACCAGCGCCGCCACGAAAAGTGCCGTAACCAACACACCGCCCGCAAAGATTCCACTGGTGTTCACGATTCTAGCTCCTTGTGTTCGACGAGTGCCTGGCGCGCTAGCGCGTCAGGCTCAAGCAGCATTCCGCCCCGACCGGTGGCCGGTTGCCTTGCCATCCCGCCCACCGGCAGCCACTCCACACCGCGAGCTGACGCGATGCGAAGAATCACCATAGTGCTATGCGACGTGACGGCACGGCGCGCCTCACCGATTGCAGGGATTTGGCGCTTCCAGCCGAGGGCGGCTGGGCCGCCTGATCACTTCTGGCCAGCCACGTCTTCCGCCGCCTCTCCCAGCCGCCGGCGCCACTCAAACGCCTGATCGGGTTTATCCCAGGCCTCATAAAGTCGGATGATTCGCTCAATCGCCTGGCGCTTGCGGTCCGGCAACACCCGGCGGTTATCCGCCATTCCGGCGTAGCCGTCCAACAAGAGCGGTTCGGCTTCCGCGAACTTGCCCGCGCCCGCGAGAGCGCCGCCGAGCTGACTCACGGTATCGGCGATCAGCCAATGCCCCTCCGGCAGGGATTTCTGTCTGGTTGCCAGGCACCCGCGCAGGAGCTCCGCCGCCTCCTCGAAACGCCCTTCCTTCATGGAAGCTTCGCTCCGGAGGACGAGCGACGAACCAAGGGAGGGATCGGTGATCAGGGATTCGCCGAGCTCCGAGGCCAGTCCCTCCCACGAGACGGTTGCCGCTCCCACAAGGTCTCCCTTTGCCCACAGGAGGTCGACCAGCCGCGCCTCCAATTCCGCCCGGTTGTAGGGTCCGCCGGCTTGCGCCTGGACGATCGCCCGCCGTTGTGTCTCGACGGCCTGGTCGAGGTCTCCGGTCATCTGAAAAGCCAGTGCCAGCGTGTCCAGCATGTTGACGTCCGTGCCGCCGTCCATCTCGACTGCCCGCTGCGCGACGGGCAGGGCCGCCTCGGCATCCCGCAGATCCGCTGACTCGCAGTTCAAGAGCTCCCAGGCGTACGCGTGCAGCGCGAGCGCATCTGCATCGGGGCGTTCTGCCATACGCCTCAGATGGTCAAGGCGGTCGGCTACCAGCTCTCGGATCTCGGCCACTTTCGCTTGGAGTTGTAGAACCCGCAGCAGGTTGTTCATCGGGATCTGCGTGCGCGGGTGGTCGGCACCGAGCACTCGGCGATCCACCTCATAAGTCTGGCGGTAAAGCGCCTCCGCCTGTTCGTACTCCCGCTGGTCCTCCAGGAGCAGACCCAGGTTGTTCATCGCTTCCGCCGTGCACGGGTGCTCCTCACCGAGGACGCGCTGACACATCGCGAGCGCTCGGCGCAGGAGGGTCTCCGCTTCGGCGGACTTGCCCAGCACACGGCACACCGCTCCCAGATGGCCCATCGACTCCAGGGTGTCAATATGCTCCTCGCCAAGCACCCGCCGTTGGATCTCCAGCGTTCGACGGTGAATTGCCTCGGCCTCCGCAAACCGGCCGGGTCCCCACAGCGCCAGAGCGAGTTCCGTCATCGTCGCCAGCGTCTCGCGGTGCTCCTCGCCTAGCTTGCGGCGCTGCGTCTCGGCTGTCCGGCGGAGAAGCGCCTCGGCCTCCGCGAACTTGCCCTTAACCCGGAGCACGCGTGCCAGTGCGTGGCTCGAACAAAGTGTGTCCGGGTGTTCGTCACCGAGCTGAGCCCTACACATCGCTTCGGCCGCACGCAGTTGTAGTCCCGCGGCGTCGTAGAGGCCGAGGGCCTGGTAGGTCTCACCGAGCGTCATGCGCACCGCAGCTTCGACCTCGGGCTGTTCTGCCAGGGCACCTTCGTCGATCTTGCTGGCCGCCTCGTCCAGCATGTAGCGCACGGTGACTTCGCGGCCGAGCGCTTTGCTGGGGTCCACCGACCCGAGCATGTCGTGCAGAAACTGACTTACGGTCATGGACTTGTCGGCCTCGCTGCGCGCTTCTTTTGCCCGGGCTTCGGCCAACTTGCGCTGCTCTTGCGCGCTGAGGTTTGCCTGCTCAGCTTCGTCGCGCGCCGACCGGGCCGCGTCGCGCTCGACCTCCAGCGCGGCTCGGGCTCGGTTGGCCTGGATCAGCCCCACGGTCGCCAGCGCGAACGCGATCAGCAAGGCGGCCGCGACGATCGAACCTGCTAACACGCCCACGCGGTGCCGCCGGATGAACTTGCGGAGTATGTACGCCGCGCCCGGCGGACCCGCCACGACCGGCTCGTACCTCAGATGCCGCTCGATGTCGTCGGCCAGATCCTTGGCGGTCGCATAGCGGCGCGTGCGATCCTTCTCCATGGCCTTCATCACGATCCAGTCCAGATCGCCGCGGGTCAGCCGCGAAAGCGTCGCCGGCTCCACCTGGCGAAGCCGCGCGACCCTCGCCCCATCCTGCGTCGCACTGAGGGTCTGCAACCGCGCGGACGGCGTGGGCGGCTCCACCTCGCGAATGATCCGCTGAATCTCCCCGTACGACGCCTCGCGCAGCGTCTTGGCGTCAAACGGCGTCGTGCCGGTCAGCAGCTCATACAGCAACACGCCCAGCGAGTAGATGTCCGTGCGCGTATCCACGTCCAGCCCGCTGATCTCGGCCTGGTCGGGACTCATGTACTCCGGGGTGCCGAGGAACTGGCGGAACTCGGTGAAGAGCGTCTTGTCGGTCAGCCGCTGGCTGGTCGCCTTGGCGATGCCGAAATCGATGACCTTCGGCACCGGCTCGCTGTCGTGCAACGTCACCAGCACGTTGTTGGGCTTCAGGTCGCGATGGATGACGCCTT
>CAZDTB010000451.1:0-4136 GCA_964508075.1 uncultured Planctomycetales bacterium | reverse complement strand
GTTGGCGTCGGGGTCGATCCTGGAAATCATGCACTTGGCGCTGATCGAGCACGCGTCGTCGCTGGAGACCCGCGTGCCGTTCATCCACTTCTTCGACGGGTTCCGCAGCTCGCACGAGGTGAGCAAGATCGAGCAGCTCACCGAAGACGACATGCGGGCAGTGATTAGCGAGGAGGCGTTTCGTGCTCATCGAGCGCGAGCCCTGACACCCGATCGGCCGGTGTTGAAGGGCTCGGCCCAGAACCCGGACGTGTTCTTCCAGGCTCGCGAGACGGTCAATCCGTTCTATGCCAAGACGCCGGAGATTGTGCAGCGAGTAATGGACCGTTTCGCGAAAGTGGTTGGGTGCGACTATCACCTGTTCGACTACGTGGGGGCCCCCGACGCCGAGCGCGTCGTGATGTTGATGGGCTCGGGAGCCGAGGCGGCGCACGAAGCGGTCGACTATCTCGTATCCCAAGGCGAGAAGGTCGGCATGATCAAGGTGCGGCTGTACCGCCCGTTCTCGGCCGAGCACTTCATCAACGCGTTGCCGAAGACGATCAAGGCGCTCGCCGTGCTTGATCGGACCAAGGAGCCGGGCGCGGCCGGTGAGCCGATGTACGAAGACGTGGTGACGGTGTTTGCCGAGGCGCAGACCGCCGGAACACTTCCGTTCGCGCCGCCGCGGGTGGTCGGCGGGCGTTACGGGCTGTCGAGCAAGGACTTCACGCCAGCGATGGCGAAGGGCGTGTTCGACAATCTGAAGGCGGAGATGCCGAAGAATCACTTTACCGTTGGCATCAACGACGACGTGACCCACACCTCCCTGGAGTACGACCCCAACTTCGTCACCGAGAGCGACGACGTGGTACGGGCGATGTTCTACGGGCTCGGCTCGGACGGAACGGTCGGCGCCAACAAGAACTCGATCAAGATCATCGGCGAGGACACGCCCAACTTTGCCCAGGGCTATTTCGTCTACGATTCGAAGAAGGCCGGCTCGATCACGGTCTCGCATCTGCGGTTCGGCCCGCGCGAGATTCACTCGACCTACCTGGTCAACGCGGCGAACTTCATCGGCTGCCACATGTGGACGTTCCTCGAACGTTATGACATGCTCAAGAACGCGGTGCCGGGGGCGGTATTCCTGCTGAACGCGCCGTTCCCGAAGGACGAGGTCTGGGATCGGCTCCCGCGCAAGGTGCAGGAGGACATCATCGCGAAGAAGCTGAAGTTCTACGTGATCGACGCCTACCAGGTCGCGAAGGAGACCGGGATGGGCGTGCGGATCAACACGATCATGCAGACGTGTTTCTTTGCAATCTCGGGGGTCTTGCCGAAGGACGAAGCGATCCAGGCCATCAAGAACTCGATCAAGAAGACGTATGGCAAGAAGGGTGAGGACGTCGTCAAGAAGAACTGGAACGCCGTCGATCAGACCCTGGCAAACCTGCACGAGTTTGAGGTGCCGGACCATGCCACGAGCAAGGTCGAGATGCCGCCGCCCGTCTCCGAGCGGGCGCCGGAGTTCGTGCGGAACGTGCTGGGCGAGATCATCGCCGGCCGCGGCGACCAGCTGCCGGTCAGCGCCATGCCCGTGGACGGCACGTTCCCGACCGAGACGACCAAATGGGAGAAGCGCAATGTCGCGTTGGACATCCCGGTTTGGGATCCGGGCACGTGCATCCAGTGCGGCAAGTGCGCGATCGTCTGCCCGCACGCCGCGATCCGCCTGAAGGCCTACGATCCGAAGCTGCTCGACGGCGCGCCGCCGACATTTAAGCACGCTAAGTCGATCGGCAAGGAACTGGCCGGCCTCGTCACCACTGTGCAGATCGCGCCCGAGGACTGCACGGGCTGCGCCTCGTGCATCGAGGCCTGCCCGGCCAAGAACAAGAAGGAGGAAGGACGCAAGGCGATCAACCTGCAGTTCCAGCCGCCGCTGCGCGAATCCGAGCGCGCGTGCTATGAGTTCTTCCTCAAGCTGCCGGAGATCGATCGCTCCCGGCTGAAGATCAACACGGTCAAGGGCTCGCAGTTTCTCCAGCCGCTGTTCGAGTATTCCGGCGCCTGTGCCGGCTGCGGCGAAACGCCCTACATCAAGCTCGTGACCCAACTCTTCGGCGACCGAGCGATCATGTCAAACGCGACCGGGTGTTCGTCGATCTACGGCGGCAACCTGCCAACAGCGCCGTGGGTCAAGAACGCGGACGGCCGCGGACCGGCCTGGTGCAACTCGCTCTTCGAGGACAACGCCGAGTTCGGCTTCGGGTATCGGCTGACGATCGACAAGCATGCCCAATATGCCCGCGAGATGGTGACGAGGCTTTCCGACCGGATTGGACAGGACCTGGCGGACGGTTTGCTCAACGCGGTGCAGAAGACCGACGCGGACATCGATATCCAGCGAAAACGCGTCGCGGCCCTGAAAGAGAAGCTGCAATCGATCGACGCGCCCGAGGCCAAGCGGCTGCTCGACGTCGCCGACATGCTCGTCAGGAAGAGCGTCTGGATCATGGGCGGCGACGGGTGGGCGTACGACATCGGCTACGGCGGGCTCGACCACGTGCTCGCCAGCGGGCGTAACGTGAACGTGCTGGTGCTTGACACCGAGGTGTACTCGAACACCGGCGGGCAGTGCTCGAAGTCGACCCCGAAGGGTGCCGTCGCCAAGTTCGCCGCCGGCGGCAAGCCGCAGGGCAAGAAGAACCTGGCGATGATGGCAATGGTGTACGGCAACGTTTACGTCGCCCAGATCGCGCTGGGCGCCAACGACGCCCAGACGGTCAAGGCCTTCATCGAGGCCGAGGCCTACGATGGCCCGTCGCTGATCCTCGCCTACAGCCATTGCATCGCTCACGGCATCAACATGCGCAAGGGCTTTGAGACCCAGAAGCAGGCCGTTCAAAGTGGACATTACCCGCTGTTCCGCTATAACCCCGAGTTGGCGGCTCAGGGCAAGAACCCGCTCAGTCTGGATTCGAAGGCGCCGTCGATTCCGTTCGAGGATTTCGCCTACAATCAGACCCGCTTCAAGATGCTCACCAAGAGCCGGCCGGAGGCAGCCAAGCGCTTCCTGAAGGAGTCGCAGGCTGATGCGCAGGCGCGTTGGCGCTTTTACGAGAACCTGTTGGAGATGTACGCCAGCGCGGTTGCCGCCGGCGGAAACGGAAAGGGCGAAGCCGAGAGTTAGTCGTTGGGTGATCGCCGCGCGGGACCCGTGAGTTCACTGCGAAAGGGGCTGACAGCATGGACCTGACCACGACGTACATGGGTTTGAAGCTCAAGAATCCCCTGGTGCCCTCGGCGGGCCCATTGACGGCGGAGGTGGGCTCGATCCGCCAACTGGAGGATGCGGGCGCCGCTGCCGTCGTGCTGCATTCGCTCTTTGAAGAGCAGCTTGCGCACGAGGCGGCGGAGCTGGACCATCATCTGGAGCAAGGCACGGAGAGCTATGCCGAGGCACTCAGCTATTTCCCCCGGGTGGACGAGTTCAAGCTGGGGCCGGAAGAGTACCTGGCGCACATTGCCAAAGCCAAGCAGGCGGTGGACATCCCGGTGATCGCCAGCCTGAACGGGGCGACGGTCGGCGGTTGGACCGATTACGCCGGGCAGATTGCCCAGGCGGGAGCCGACGGGCTGGAACTGAACGTGTACTTTGTGGCCACCGACCCCAAGCTCAGCAGCCACGACGTCGAGAGCCGCTATGTGGAGATTCTGCAGGCGGTGAAGCGGAGTGTGAACATTCCGGTGGCGTTGAAGGTCGGCCCGTTTTTCAGCGCGATGGGCGGAATGGCCAAGCGGCTCGACGACGCCGGCGCCGATGCACTGGTGTTGTTCAATCGCTTCTACCAGCCCGACATCGATCTGGAACAGCGCGAGGTGGTTCCCAACCTGGAGCTCAGCTCGCCGCACGAGATACGCCTGCCGTTGCGCTGGATCGCGATTCTGCACGGGCAGGTGCAGGCCTCGCTGGCAGCGACGAGCGGGGTCGCGACCGGGCAAGACGTGCTGAAGCTGCTGATGGTTGGGGCGGACGTTGCGCAGATGTGCTCGGTTCTGCTGCGTCAGGGCGTTCCCCAGCTCTCCAAGATCCTGAAGGAGATGGAGGCCTGGGCGGCGGCGCACGAGTACGAGTCGGTCGAGCAGATGAA
>CAZDTB010000450.1:0-4147 GCA_964508075.1 uncultured Planctomycetales bacterium | reverse complement strand
GGGGCAGTCAGGAAGCCTGGGAACCCTCCACCGTGCTCGAGCACTCCTTCTACCGAGCCTTCTTCGAAGACGACATTTGGGAGGTGGCTCCGGCCTGGCGGAGCGCGTTGCATCACTTCGAGATTGAGTTCGACGGCAGCACGGACATCAAGCGGAACTTCTTCGAGCTCTACAACGTGATGGGCGACCCGTCTCTGCGTCTGCCACAGCCCTTCGGGTTCAACCTGACACCCAGCCCCGAGTCGCAGGATCTCTGCTGCCCGCCCGATAACGAGGCGGTTTACAGCGTTGAAGTCGGCCAGATGGGCGGCTTCGACGAGCCGGTCACGCTCAGTGCCAGCGGCGAGCCGGCCGGAGCGACCCTCGACTTCAGCCCCAACTCGCTCGTACCACCCTTTACGTCCGTGATGACCGTTGGAAACCTCAGCGGTGCCGGCGGCGGCGACTACAACGTCGTGATTACCGGCACCTCGGCATCACTGGAGCGGTCGACCAATGTGGGGTTGAGCATCTCGAACGACGTGCCGGCCCAGGCCACGCTGCTCAGTCCGGAGAACGGCTCCACCGACGTGGCCCTGATGCCCACCTTGACCTGGCAGGCCACCCCGGGCGGGCTCGAGTACGAGGTCGAGTTGGCGACCGACCCCGACTTCACGGACGTCGTCTACAGCACCACGGTTGACACACCGAACTGCACCGTCGACACGGCCCTCGACATACTCGCGACGTACTACTCGCACGTCCGCGGCACCAACGCGTGCGGCCAAGGCGATTTCTCGACCGCGTTCAGCTTCACAACCGTCAACATGATCATGCCCAGCTTCTACAACCTGCTCAACGGTGAGACCGGCACCTACACCTACTTCGACGACGGCTACGACGGGGACGGCGACAACAGCCAGCCGCTCGCACCACTCACGAACGGGCTCGGCGACCTGACCGATGGCGTCATCGCCACCGAGCACTGGAACGTCACCTCGGGCCCGTACGTCGGCTGGGTCAGCGTCGACCCCACCATAACCCTACACTTCGACGAGACCGTCAACATCAACGTCGTCGTACTGCACATGGACGACGACGGTGGCGGCGGTGGCGTGCATGTGCCCGATGACGTGACCGTCACGATGGGCGACCAGACGCTGACCTTCCCGTGCAGCGATCCCCCCGGCAACGAGCCGTTTGCCTTTACGCTCGAAGATCTGAGCCTGTCCGGCGACACGCTCGAGCTGACTCTCGCCGACTACAGCACCAGCGGATACATGATGCTCAGCGAGGTCGAGTTCTACGGGATGGGGCCGCAGCCGTGCTTCGGTGACCTCGACGGCGACGGCGACGTCGACCTGGCCGATCTGTCGCAACTGCTGGCCCACTACGGGACGACCAGCGGCGCCGAGTACGAGGACGGTGACCTGGACGGCGACGGCGACGTGGACCTGTCAGATCTGAGCGCGCTGCTCGCGGTCTACGGGACGACCTGTCCGTAGTCCGCTGGCCGAGCATGAAGCAGGGGGATAGACGCCGAGCCCAGCGGCGGCGTCTGTCCAGCCTTTCCTATCCGCACCAGAACCGCGGTGTACGGCGCCTGCGCGGCTCAGGGCGCTCTTGCTCTCTGTTCGGACGCGCGCCCTTCGGCATCATTCCGATTGCGGTTGGCACTCTCGACGTGTTATCATGGCCGATGGGACGTTTCATGATAGAAGAGCCTCTGGGGTGATCCGAAGCCCCCCAAGCCGCGCCGCAAGCGTCGGCGAGTGGCTCAGGAGCGACCCTCCCCGCGTTCTGGTGAGCGCGGCACCGAGGCGATGGTGAGAGGAAGGAGAATCCAGATGCGGGCATTGGAGAGCTGCGTTCGGACATGGGCCTGGGGAACAGTGGCAGTGGCACTGCTTGTGGGCCCAGTATCGAGCGCGTTCGGGCGGAGCGGCAATTATCTGATCGTAACGGCGGAGGACTATTACGGGTCTGTGCCGCTGACCCAGCTCATTGACAGCAAGACGGCCCAGGGCCTCGACGTGATGACTTACACGGTGCCCCCCGGCACCAGCAACACGGCGATTCTGAGCTATATCGAAGGGCTGTGGGGCACGCCCGAGGCGCCCGATTACATTCTGATCGTGGGCGACACCAACGGCTCGACCTCAACGGCGAACACGATTCCACACTGGACCGGCGAGGCCAGCCGGCACGCGTGCACCGACCTGTATTACGGCTGCATGGACGGGGGGGACGACTGGTATCCGGAGATTACGATCGGGCGCTACTCGGTCCGGACGGTCAGCCAGCTTCAGGACGTGGTGGACAAGACGCTGTACGTCGAGGGAGGGATTTACGACGATCCGAACTACGCCAAGCGGGCGGCGTTTCTGGCCACCAGCGACACCACCAGCGGTGCGGCAGAAACCCACGACTATGTGATCGACGCGTATTTGACGCCCGCCGAATTCGAGTGCACCCGGATTTACGCCGGCGAGGGTGGGGGAACCAGCGACGTGACGAACGCGGTGAACAACGGGGTTTTGTTTGTGGTCTATGGTGGGCACAGCAGTTCGGGTGGCTGGTCGGAGCCGTACTTCAACCAGAGCCACGTGCAGGCGCTGACCAATGCGGGGATGTATCCGCTGGTGTTCGGCTGGTCGTGCAACAGTGCTCATTTCAGCTACGACGAGTGTTTTGGCGAGACGTGGCTGCGTGTGGCCGACCGGGGCGCGGCGGCGTATCTGTCGGCGTCGGATCTCATTTTCTGGGGGAGTTGGGAGGCGTGGGAGCCGTCGCGGCAGCTTGAGAAGTACTTCTTCAAGTCGTTCTTCGGCGACGAGATCTGGGAAATCGGTCCGGCCTGGCAGGCCGCGTTGTACCGGTTCCTGTCGGACTATGGGAGCTGGGACGGTGATCCGAGCCATCCGCCGCAGGAGAACTACGACGTCTGTCGCAATTTCTTTGAGGAGTTTGTGCTGCTGGGGGATCCATCGCTGCTGTTGCCGGGCGGATTCGGATTTGCGTTGGATGCGGCGCCGGCGGTGCAGGAGCTGTGCTCGCCGCCGGCCCAAGAGGCGGTGTATACGATCGAGGTTGAGCAACTGGGCGATTTCAGCGAAGCGGTGACATTGAGTGCCGACGGCGCGCCGTCGGGCGCCAGCATTGTGTTCAGCGTCAACGCTCTTCCGCCGCCGTTTACGAGCGAGATGACGGTAAGCAACGTCAGCGGTGGCTCGCCGGGTGTGTACGAGATCGACATCACGGGGGTGGCGGCAGATGGGCAGCGTCAGACGACGGTGTGGCTGAACCTTTCGGACAGCGCGCCGGGTGAGGTAACCCTCACGAGTCCGCCGGACGGTGCCGAGGAGGTCTCGCGCACGCCGACGCTGGTTTGGGAGGAGGCGTCGCAGGCGGCTCATTACGATCTGAAGGTGGCGTGGGATCCCGGGTTCACGAACGTTGTTCTGAGCACATCGGTCAGTGGGACAACACACACGCCGGCCGGGAGACTGGAGCCGGCCACGCTGCACTTCTGGCACGTGCGCGCGGTCAATGGTTGCGGTCAGAGTGACTTTTCGGCGACGTTCAGCTTCACGACGCTCGAGCAGCCTGACTATTTCACCGAGGAGTTCATGGGGGGTATCGATCTGGAGGCCCTGACCGTGGCATTCATCCCGGACGGCTCCGGGGACTGCTACGAGGTTTGCAGTGAGGAGGCAACCGAGTTTCCCACCGACCCGAGTGGTGGGACGGTGATCTCTCCTGGCGAGGACGGTTGGGTGTACGCCGAGCTGAGCGGCGGCGAGGCGGTGTTGCTATATGGCGCCAGCTATGACGGTTTCTACGTGAATGGCAACGGCAATATCACGTTTAACGGCGGCGACGGCACCTGGAACGAGACGTTGCCGGTGCACTTCAGCCAGCCGCGAATCTCCGCACTGTTTGACGATTTCAGTCCGCAGAATGGCGGGACGGTCAGTTGGAAGCAGCTTTCCGATCGGGTGGCGGTGACGTTCGAGGACGCCGGCACCGGGATGACCAACACGCTGACGAATTCCGGGACGATCGAGGTCCCCGACGCAGCGGGCCTGCGGCGGACGGCGATCCGCGGCGGTGCCGGCGCGGATGCCTTCACGAACCGGGGCAGCATCATCGGTCACGTCGAGCTCGG
>CAZDTB010000449.1:2016-4149 GCA_964508075.1 uncultured Planctomycetales bacterium | reverse complement strand
CAGCGCCCCGCGAAAACCGTCACTTCTCTCACCATCGTGAGAAATGCGGGCTAGGCCCCGGCGCTGGCTTTCATGTCAATCCCCTCTTCTCGGGTGGGCCTGCACGTTCTGGTCCCTGCTCGCGGCTTGGCGTCGCCGATGCAATTCGAGCGCCAACAGCACGACGCTGACGCCGGCAAGGTCGGCGAGCCAATCGGCCAGCGAAGTGTACCGGTTCACGAATTGTTGCAGGTACTCGTCCAAGGCGGCGTAGGTGCCGAGCACCACGAACGCGACCCAGACGAAGCGGCCGGAGAGCTTGCGGTCAAAGCTCTCGACGCACTTCCAGAATAGAAATGCCAACAGCCCGAAAGCCACGAAGTGGGCCACTTTGTCGCTCTGTGGAATCGGGGCCGGGAGACCAAGCGTCGGGTAATGCGTCGCACAAAACAAGACGATCCAGTAGACCGGCAGCGCTCGGCGGTACCAATGCTTCCTGGATCTCAACCACTTCAGCATCGGCGGCCGCCGTTACGGGGGAGTAGTGTCGGACGTCAGGGCCGGGCGCGCCGTGGACCGCGCCGGTGCTACGAGCGGCCCCGGCGGCAAAACGGTGTCGGCCTCCACCGTCGCCTCCCGCGTGACCTGAGTCTCCCCGGTCTCGGCGCTTGTCTCCGGAGTTCTCGTCGGCGCCGGTGTCATTTCGAGCATCTCCCGCGCGAGGCTAGCGTAGTCCTCGGCACCGTTACTACCCGGGGCGTAGTCGAAGATCGTCCGGCCAAAACTGGGACTCTCGGCCAGCTTGATATTGCGACGAATGACCGTGTCGAACACCCGGGCGCCGTGCCAGACGTCGTCAGGCGTGGCACTCGCAATGAACTGGCGCACATCGGCGTCTACCTCCTGCGCCAGACGCGTGCCCTTGTCGTACATGCACAGCACGACCCCGGTGATGCGCAGCGACGGGTTCAGCACGCCACGTACCGCTGTCGCCGTCTCGAGCAGCATTCCCAGGCCCTGCAACGCCAGGAAGTGCGGCTGGAGCGGAATGACGACCTCCCGAGCGGCGACCAGCGCGTTGATCGTCAGCGTGCCCAGGGACGGCGGGCAATCGACGATGATGAAATCGAAACGATCGTGCAGCGGTTGCAGCGCCCGGCCCAGGACCGACTCGCGTTCCGGCCGCTGCGATAATTCGGATTCGGCAGCGACCAGGTCGACATGCGAGGGAATCACCGTGAGCTGCTCGAAAACCTCGCGTAAGGCATCACCGGCGGCGACGCCGTTCATGAGAACCTCGTACACGCCCGGCTCGTCCGGACCGGCCGCGACGCCCAAGTGCATGGTGGAGTGGGCCTGCGGGTCCAGATCAACCAGCAGCACGCGCGAGCCCCAGCGAGCCAACCCGGCGGCAACGTTCACGGCCGTCGTGGTCTTGCCGACGCCACCCTTCTGATTGATCATCGCGATCAGACGCATGACCGAAGTATACGCGAGCGGTCGGAATTTCAAAAGCAGCAGGTACCTGCCGCCGTAGCGCTACGGGTCGCGGCGGCCGTCGCTTGCTGGTACATTGGCCTACACTCACGAGAGCCGCGAGCGAACACGATGTCGCAGCGACAACCATTCGATCCGTCGCGTGTCCGGGTGCCCGAGTCCGAGCGGCTGCCCACGGCGGAGGGCCCGGCAACCATCACGCCGCGAGCCGTAAACGAGCTGGTCCGCGGCGCGCTCGCGCGGCACATCCCCAGCACGCTGCACGTCCTGGGCGAAATCGGTGACCTCTCCCGCCCCCACAGCGGGCACGTCTACTTCTCGCTCAAGGACGCCTACAGCGAGCTGCGCTGCGTGGTGTGGCGCAGCGCCGCGGCCAAACTCAAGTTCACCCCTGAACCCGGCATGCAGGTGATTGCCACCGGCGGCCTGGAAGTCTACACGCCACGCGGCACGTACCAACTGATTGTCCGAAGACTCGAACCGCGCGGCGTCGGGGCGCTCGAGGTCGCTTTTCGTCAGCTCAAAGAGCGCCTCGAGCGCGAAGGCCTCTTTGATCCCCGACGGAAAAAGCCGCTCCCGGCTGTGCCGCAGCGCGTGGCGATTGTGACCAGTCCCACGGGCGCGGCCCTGCGCGATTTTCTGCAGGTCGCCGGCCGC
>CAZDTB010000449.1:0-2006 GCA_964508075.1 uncultured Planctomycetales bacterium | reverse complement strand
CGATTCCCCGCGGCCGAGATCCTGGTGTTCCCGGTCCGCGTGCAGGGCGAGGGGGCGGCAGAAGAGATCGCCGATGCGATCCGGCAAATCAACCGGCATGCCCAGACGCTCGGAGGGATCGACGTTGCGATTGTTGGCCGCGGCGGTGGCTCGCTGGAAGACCTGTGGGCGTTCAACGAGGAGGTGGTTGCGCGGGCGATCGCTGGCAGTGCGGTTCCCATTGTCAGCGCCGTCGGGCACGAGGTGGACGTGAGCATCAGCGACCTGGCCGCCGACGTCCGGGCCGCCACGCCGACCGCCGCTGCCGAGCTGGTCGCCCCGCGGCTGGCCGATCTGCTCGAGTGGCTTGACCGGCAGACGTCACGTGCTCTGCGGGTGGCCAGCCACACGCTCGAGCTGACCCGCAGCCGGCTGGATGCCGTGCTGGCCTACGATGGACTGGCCCGCCCACTTTCCAGGCTGCACGAGCGGGGGCAGTTCGTCGATGAGCGACAGCAACGCTTGCGGCTGGTCAGCCTCGAGCGGTTTCGAGCGGCGCGCGAACGCTTGACCCGAGCCCAATTCGCCATCCTGCGATTCGGAGCGGGGGCCCCGTTCGCACAGTTCGCGCAACGACTCGACCGGCATGTCTTTCGGGTTCGGCGGGCTGCCGAGCACCTGCTGCTTGGTCAGGAGCGGCGGCTCAACGCCCAGGCCACCCGCCTGCAACCGTTCCTGCCGATGGGCCGGCTGGCGCGCTACGACGAGCACTTGCGGCAGACGGACCTGCGCATTGTTGCCACGCTGCGCCAGTCGCTCGCTTACCATCGCCGGCTGCTGCGGACACGCATGGAGGCGATCGACGCCTGCGACCCGAAGCGCGTCTTGCGGCGCGGTTACAGCGTGACGCGGGCGGCCCACACCCGCCGCGTGATCAGATCCGTCGAGCAAATCAAGGACAACATGCGAATCGTCACGGAGCTGGGCGATGGCGAGTTCAAAAGCACGGTGGACGACCCGACACAGCCTGGGTTGTTCGACTGAACGCCCTCCAGAACCACTTGCGCAGTCAGATCAAATGTGCACGCCGAGAAGTTTTTTTAGCAAACGTGTGAAACCTGAGTTATACTATACAGGTATGGTGCGTTGCACCGTAAGGTCAACACAAATCTTGGTGAGCTGAGAGTCCGCCACCGTTTGTAAGAACATGAGTAAGAGCTAAAGGCGCGGGCTCTCAGCATTATTGCGCGCTCGTGGCGCCCCACAGGTGGGCGTCGCCTGCTGCGCTCCGTGTGCGCCTGAGTTCCCCCGGCTCGGATGACGGCGCGAGACAAGCCTAGCCGTATCGATCTCGACCATGGGCCGGGCCTGCTCGAGGGCGCGCCCCACCTCCCAAAGCTCACCGGCATACAACGATGCCGTTGTGAATTCCGCGCGGTAACGCTTCATTGGCGCCCGGCATCACCGCGAGCGCGGCGCGGGCTGGGTCGGCGATGCCCGTGACTACCTAGCCGGCATGAAAGCCGGACGAGCTCTTGCTGGTCCTGGGGCGGCTTGTGTGACAAGGGGCCTGTCGCTACCGCTGAAACCGTCGAGAATTGCGAAACCGGCGACAAAAGGGCGGGACAAAAGGAGGCGGATTTGCTAGACTGGTCTACGATCTGCTTCGCTTGACCGTTGCGGGACCTGCGCAGTATGCGCTCCGGTTACCGCGGGCCGGTCAAACCTAGGGACACGAAGCGTACGCCGATGAGGGGCGAGGAAGACAGCAAGCTCCGAGCAAGACACAACTCACCTGGCACGATGGCCTCATCGGCGTCAGCAGACGCGACAGTCTGCGCAAAAAACCGTCCCATTGAGCTGGCCGATTCCGCGTAATCGGCCAAACAGAACTCTGGCAATCACGCCGGCGACATGACTGGGCGCGGACCGCCCGTGAGTGGCACAGGCCGGCAAAGCGCCGCTCTGGCAGAGAGGATGGGTAAGCAAATGAAGCACCCTCACAGATCTACGACTGGCTGTATCTC
>CAZDTB010000448.1:0-4156 GCA_964508075.1 uncultured Planctomycetales bacterium | reverse complement strand
GTCAACGCGAACAGGCCACAGTAGACCCCCTTCTTGCGTGTGTCTGGATGTTGCGTCATTCCTGCGCTCCTTCGTAGAGAGGACTGGTTAAAGCTCACACACGATGGGTTAACACTTCCTATACTACCGAAAACACGCTCTAACACTCAACGTCAAATGCGTGAATCCGGTTCGTTTCCAGTGCTGTCGGGACGCAGGATCCGCCAGGCCGCGGTCGCCACTTCATCCACATAGGCCGAGGCCGGTCCGTCCAGCGTACCCTCGTTTATCAACTGCGGGACGCTCAGCAGCACGCCGACAAAATGACTCAACGCCATTTGCGGCGTGATCGCTCGGATCTCACCCGCGGCTCGGGCCCGCGCGATCATCTCCATGAACAGCTCGCCTTGCGCCCCGGTATCCCGCCGCGCCAATTCGGGGGGAACGTGGGGCGTCACGAACGCGAACGTGAAAGCAGCCGGATCTCTGTCGAAATAGGCGTAGGAGAGCCGCACCCACTCGTGCAGCTTCTCGCGCAGCGGCGCCTCGCCGGCGGCGAGGTGCCGCTTCTCGCGAACCATCTGCTCGATGATACTCACGTACGCGCTCCGCCAGAGCTCCTGTTTGCTGCGGTAATGGCGGTAGATCGCGGCGTCGGTAACGCCGGCCTCGCGAGCGATCGCTCGGATGGTTGCGGCTGCGGGCCCCCCGTTAGCCACCAGGCGGACAGCGGCTGCGGCCAGCTCATCTTTCGTGTTCCTGCGCTTCATTCCCATGGTGGCTTGGTTAGCGCTCGCTTACATCGATCATATCGAAATCGCCCTCGTGCGCCAAGGCAACCTTAACTGTTTTACGCACGAAGGTTAGGGCTGCTTCCCCCAGATTAAAAACTCCCGGACCACGGCCCGCCCGATCTCGGCCCATGTTGACGCCTCCCCCGGCCGCGGCGACCATGCTTAACATGTGGACTGGCTCCGCGAGAGGCCAAATACCGCCGGCGGTACGGCCCCGGCAGTACCCAAAACCGCAACGCCTGATGAACCGGTGCCAAGCTATGCCCGCCCCAGTCACGATCATTCCCAAGGCATCCGCCACGGTCGATTACCTGCGCGACAAGACCGTTGCCGTTCTCGGCTACGGGTCGCAAGGCGCGGCCCATGCACACAACCTGCGCGACTCGGGTTGCCGCGTGCTCGTGGCGCAGCGGCCGGGCAGTCCCCGGTTTGACGCGTCGGTCGACGCCGGGTTTGAGCCGGTCGGGATCACCGACGCCGCCCAGACCGCCGATCTGCTTGTTTTCGCGCTCCCGGACGATGCCGCCGGAGAAATATACGACCGGGAAATCCGGGCGCACCTGCGTCCCCGCCAGGCGCTCGGCTTCATGCACGGGTTCGCGATTCACTACGAGCAGATCGTGCCGCCCGCCGACGTCGACATCGTGCTCGTGGCGCCGAAAGCCCAGGGGCGCGGTGTGCGGGACGAATACGTCGCCGGACGCGGCGTGCTGGCGCTGATCGCGATCCACCAGGACGCCAGCGGCAACGCCCGAGATATCGCGCTGGCCTGGGCCGCCGGCATCGGCGCGAACCGGGCCGGTCTGATCGAAACCACCTTCAAGGACGAGACTGAAACCGACCTGTTCGGCGAGCAGGCCGTGCTCTGCGGCGGGCTGACCGCGTTGATCAAAGCCGGCTTCGAGACGCTGGTCGCAGCCGGCTATCCGCCCGAACTGGCGTACTTCGAGTGCTGCCATGAAATCAAGCTGCTGGCCGACCTGATTCACGACGGCGGGATCACGTACATGCGCGAGCGCATCTCCAGCACGGCCCGTTTCGGCGACCTGACGCGCGGGACGCGTCTGGTGGGGGACGAGACCCGGCGCGAAATGCAGAGGCTGCTGAGGGAGATTCAGTCCGGGCAGTTCGCCCGCGAATTCCTCGAAGACAACCGCAGCGGACGAAAAGCATCCAACGAACTCACCGAGCGCGACCGCGCACATCCGATCGAAACCGTAGGCCGCACACTTCGCGAGCTCATGTGGGGCAAGCCCACTCGCGACGGTAGAATTCCAGACTGACGTAGTCGTGAAAGCACGAGATTCGGAGCGTCTGACAAAGCCGCTCGTAGAGAGCTACCGGCTTGAAGCCTGCGCGGCGCCGCGTCCCGGCGCGCTGCGAAGGTCCGCGGTTCTCCGGGTTCTGTTAACGTCGCTTACTCAGAACGCGCACAAGACTCCTTCTTCCTCGCGAGACCGGAATAAAACCGTCCCCGAGTCGTATGAGATCGTAGACGAACCCGCGCCCATGGTTCTGGACGCGGATGGGCCGGCGCCCCGCGCACGGCCTGGAACCAGTTAGCCACCAACAGGAGTGATCAGCATGTCGCCCCGCAGCGCTTTCTCATTGGGCCTGGTCGTGATCGCGGGCCTGGTCGTTCTCGCAACACCGATCCGCGCCGATGACGACAAAGCCATCGCCCGCGCCCGCGAAATCTGGCAGCTAATGGCTACAGAGCAGTACGGCGAGTTCATCGCCACCGGTGACGAGAAGATGAAACTGGCGCTGAAGGCCGAGCAGGCCGCACAGATCTGGGCGGGGCTCGGCTTTCAGCTCGGCACGTACCACGAGGTCGAATCAGCCACCAACACCAAACTGGGACAATACAACTCGGTTAGCTGCGTGTGCCGTTTCGAGCGTGGCACGGCGACGATCCGCGTGGTGCTGGACCAGCAGGGGCGGCTGAGCGGGCTGTGGCTCGATCACGTCGAGCCGACCGCCCCATATGAGCCGCCGGCATACGTCGACACGGCGGCGTTTCGCGAGGAAGAAGTCACGGTCAAGTGTGGCGAGTTTGAACTGCCCGGCACGCTCAGCCGGCCGAAGACCGGCGCCGAACATCCGGCGATCGTGCTGGTGCACGGCTCGGGACCGCACGACGAGGATGAGACCGTCGGCGCCCACAAGCCGTTCCGCGACCTCGCCTGGGGGCTCGCGTCGCGGGGCGTCGCGGTGCTGCGCTACGAGAAGCGAACGCACAAATGCCCCAAGAGCATCAAGCCCGAGGAGGTAACGCTCGAATGGGAGACGATCGACGACGCTCTCGCCGCAGCCGAGCTGTTGCGCAGGCACGCCGATATCGACCCCCGACGGGTGTTCGTACTGGGGCACAGTCTGGGGGCGATGGCGGCGCCGTTCATCGCCGACCGCGACGACCGGCTCGCCGGCATCATCCTGATGGCGGGCAACGCCCGTTCGATTCTCGAACTGATCGAAGACCAAGTCGAATACATCGCGAAGCTCGACGGCGATCTCTCCGAAGAGGAGCGCAAGGAACTTGCGGCGATAAAGCAGGCTACCGGCGCGATCCGGGCCGGCAAACTCGAGGACGTTGAGAAGCCTCTGCTCGGTGCGCCGTCAGAGTATTGGGCCCATCTCCACGCGCGGAACCCGGTCGAGACCGCGGCCACTTTGAAGTGCCCGATCCTGATCATCCACGGGGGGCGTGACTACCAGGTAACCCAGGCGGATTATGCGCTCTGGAAGCAGCGACTAGGTGGGCGGAAGAACGTGACCATCAAGCTGTACCAGGCCCTGAATCACCTGATGACCGCCGGACAGGGACCATCCGGTCCGGCTGACTACCAGCAGGTCGGCCACGTGGACGAGACCGTCATCGCCGACATTGTCAGTTGGATCCGCGCGCACTGAAGCGCACCGCTCAGGGTGCTTCGCGCCGGGCGGCAACCCAGTCATGCCAGATACGCGCGGCGTCTTCGCGCTGCTCTCGGGGCAGCTCGCATGCGAAGGATGGGCTCAAACCGGTGATGTGCGCCAACGCCGCCGCCGCCCGCTCCGCAACGGTTCGCCCGACGAGGGTCGGCGAAAGCTGTGACGCGGGCGTCTCGATCAGGCCGCGCTCGACGGCCAGCGGAGTCAACCGCGTCAGCAGGCGCTCATCGCGCCTGGGCAAATCGCAAGCGCGGCAGTCGTCAAGCAGGTCCAATAATGCCGCAGCGCAGTCTACAGTGCCGATCGCGGCCAATGCGTCCACCAGTGCCGCTCGGCGCATAGAATCGGGCGTTTCACTGTCGGTTGACCGATCGGGAACAGGTTCCACATGGGCTAGCGCGGCCACATCCCGCACGAGCAGTATTTGGAATAGACCTGCGCGGACGAGT
>CAZDTB010000447.1:0-4167 GCA_964508075.1 uncultured Planctomycetales bacterium | reverse complement strand
CCGAGTCGGCGGTCGTGCCGGTGACGTTGGATATCGCGGTGGTCGTCACTGTCGGGGTGGCATCGGTTGTAAACGCGAGATCGTCACCGTATGCGGTTCCTACACTGTTGGTGGCGTAGGCCCGGACGTGGTAGGTGGTGTCGGGGTCCAGCCCGGTGATGTTGCTGGTGAAGACGCCGGTTCCGGCCCCGTCTACGGTCTTGTCGTCCGCAGTAGTGGGATTCGCCAGCGTACTCCAGCAGACCCCGCGGGCGGTGACGGCTTCGCCGCCGTCATCGGTGACGTCGCCGCCGGAGTCGGCGGTCGTGCCGGTGACGTTGGAGATCGCGGTGGTCGTGACCGTCGGCAGTTCCGGGCGGTTGATGGTGTAGGTCTGGCCATCGCCGTAGTCCTGCTCGCCGACACCGCCGAACGGGTTGGTCGCCTCGTCCGTGATCGAGTCATCGTCTTCGAGTATCAGCCCGAGCTCTCCGCTGCCGGTGCCGGTGTTGACGCGGACGATGTAGTCCGGGGCCAGACCGCTGAAGTTGGAGGTTGTCAGGGTGGGGCTGTTCACCGCATCGCCGTGATTGCTGTTGGGGGAGCAGTCCTCGATGTCGTTGACGCCAGCGGCACCGGCTCCCAAGTCCTGGAACTGTTCGAACCGCCAGTAGCCGACCAGACCAGTCTCGTCGCCCATCAGTGTCGAGTTCATGGTCGCCTGGATCTCGGTCTGTTCGCGTACGACATTCCAGACCCGGACCTCGTCGAGAAGTCCATCGTAATGCCCGGCATCGGTACTCTCGCCCTGCCGGCCGATGTAGGCGTTCATGGCGTTCTGGGCGATGGAGCCGGCGTGTGGCTCCGTGTTGTCCAGAGTCCCGTCCAGATAGAACTTCTTGTCCGAGCCGTCGTAGGTGACTGCCACGTGGGTCCAGGTATTCGGTGAGACCGCTGTAGTGGAGTTGTGCCACGCGCCCGCAGCAAACAGGTTGAGCTTCCCACCGCCGTCCTTGTTGATCTGGAAGATGTAGTCCGTTGTGCCGGCCCCTCCGCCGTGGCCTCTGGCCACAATCGTCTCGGCCCCATCTTTCTGATAGCAGACCCAGGCCTCGAGCGTCAGGGCGGAGAGCTGGAGACTGGCATCGTTGCCGAGGTTGAGGTGTTTCCCGCCGACCTCCGGATTGTTGGACAGGTCGAGCGCATTGCCGAAGGCCGGACTGACCGAGTCCACCGACGTTCCTGCCAGCGACCCGGTGGTGGAGGTACTGAAGTCTGCCGCGTCCACGCCATCGACGGGCTCGTCGAACTTGACGATGAAGTTCACTTGCGCCGCCTGGGTCGGATTTGCGTCCAGGCGGTTGATCGCGTCGGCTTGCGGACCGGTACGGTCAATCGTGTAAGTTTCACCGCTGAAATCGCCGTTGTCGTTGCCCGCGCCGCCAAGCGGACTCCCCGAGGTCGTCGACGTGATGCTGTCATCGTCCTCGAGGTCGAGACGCAGCGTGCCATCACCGGTACCGGTGTTCACCGATACAGTGTAGACGCTGGCCGAATCCGGCGTGACCGACGAGACACCGGTCCCGGCCAGCCCCGTCGTCGTCAAGGCGAAGTCAGAGACATCCACCCCCGTGACGTCCTCGGTGAACGTCACCACGTAGTCCACCGCGGCGGCGTTGGTCGGGTCGGCATCGGCCCGAGCGATCGACACGACGCCTGGGTTGTTGAAGTACTTGACCGCGAGCGGCGTATCGAGATCGGCACTGCCGCGGTAGTACTGCAGGCCGACGGTTCCGTCCTGGTTCTCGATTCCGGCGGAGTAGACTTCGCCCGCAGTGACTGCCTGTTGGTAGTGTACCTCGATGGAGTTATCGCCCTCGAAAAGCTTATACTCCAGCGTAATCGTGTCTGGAAAGCCGTAGAGCTTGACGGCGGACCACTGGAGGATGAAGCGGCGGTTCGGGGCCGCGCCGAGCGTCTCGTAGTAGACGTCTCCGACACGCGGGTCGACGTCCTCGTACCAGCCGGCGATGATCCCGTTGGGGTTCGTTGCGTCGGGAATCGGTTCTGAGCTACAGCAGCCGTCGTCCTGGCCGGCCAGGACCGTGATAAAACAGTTCGAGGAGACGTAGATCTGCGTATAGTCGGTGTCGTAGTAGTTGAAGGTGAACCCCAGAGGAAAAGGGCCGACCACGTTATCGTCGGCTAACGTATCAATGCGTGTGCCGGTGCCGGAGATGTCCTCAAAGTCGTAGGCCGGCCCGCCGGTTTCGTTGGAATCGATGTACTGGTATCCGGCGGCGTCCGGGCCGCCGGTATCAGCGCTCACGACCTGCGGGCCGGCCAGCGCGACTGTCAGCGTCAGCGCCAGCACCCGCAGAAGTTGCGCGTGTGCGGGGCGCAGCCGTTGGGGCATCGCCAGCTCAGGCCATCTCAGTCTCGCGCAGTGCCGTCCGTTGATGTCGGTCAGATCCGAAACTATCGCTGCGCTCCCTGTGAAGAGGTCGGATCCTGGGAACCGGTCTTCGGCTCGCAGGTTCCAGTCATGCAGCCCGGGTCATCGATCCGACGGACAACTGAGCCCATGAAGCCCCGGATGACTCATATCACGTCTCCGCGTCGCGGATTCCGGCTTGCCCGCCGGCCCGTGGCCGATAACTTCTCTGCGGCGCTCTTACCCTCTTATGGCGGGAATCCACCTTCTGCTATCGGCGACTCGCGGCGGTGCCTGCAGCGGGCGAGCGACCTGTTCGTCCGGTAGCTGCGGTTCCCGGAAGCTCGTCCGGGATCCCCCGGCACAGAGTCAGAGCGCCCAACAATACCCCCCTCCCTCGTAGGGAGGGGCCAAGGGGAGGGTCAAAGCACCGGACAACCGACCCCCTCCCTATCCTCCCCCTGACAGGGGGAGGGGTTTTGATCGCGGCTCTTAGTTGCCCAGATGGGACGGCGCCGACCGCCCCCGAACGCCAGCCGCACACCGCGCGTCGCTTCCAAGCGAGTTTGTCCAGCCCGGGGTGGCGGCAGCGTGCTTCGATCCCCCGCCGGGAGCGGGGCGTACGAGCGACGTCACTCGGATACCGCGCCGACCTCTCGGACGGGTGGCTCATCGCCGCGAACATCACCTTCAGCCGGTCGCGGGCATATAGGGGCCAAGGCGGTCACGATCACTTGTGCAAACCGGAGTGCTCTTCTGCGGCACGAAGCGTCATGATGTTGGGCAGTCTATGTGTCTGTGAGTGAAACCCTACGCGATATTGAATACTGGATTGGCGGAAGAATCGTCAGCGGCGTAACGCACATCATCTTTCGAATCCCGACGCTACCTCTGTTTCGTGACGCTCACCCGCCAATGCCCCCGTCTGTTGGACGGTGCGCGCCGGCCGGCCTGTGCAATGGTCAAATCGGAATTTTTTCCAGAATTCGCGTTGCGCAGACCCCGGTTCGCGGACTGTTAAGGTTAGGGGTGGCTTCGTGAGAGGCCCCCCGAAGGTCACTGGCTCGTGGAGCGATCGACAACTGTCGGTCGCCGTCCGCGTCGAGACGTGGCGGATGAGCTGTAACTGTCAGAAACTGCGCGACTTGCGGGTTTTACGGCAATGGGATCCTTGGCATATGTGAAGGGGCTCCTCCTTCCGGCGGACGTGCGGGTGTGCAAAGCGGAATGTCAGGAAACATCGAGCCAACCGGCCCGAGTGGTCCAAAGGATGGTAGCCTTTCAATGTCGCTAGTGTACTGTCTCAGAAACAAGCAACCTTCTGTAGAGGTGGGGCGGGCGTCCCTGCCCGCCGTGACAGGCACGGAGGCCTGCCCCACCACGGTATCGTATTTGTGAGACACTACACTAGCGCGGTTTACCTGCCAGGAGGTTGAATCATGCAACGTTTGCTTTTACTGACAGCCGTTGGGTTGCTGGTGGCGCCGGCATTTGCCGGTTCCGAGATCCTGCCAATTGATGGCGTGGGCTACCTGAGCTACAACGTGCAGACCGGGAAGGTAACCTCGGGGACCGCGAGCCCCCGCGGCGGTGCTCCCATCTGGGATTGCGGCGGGTGGGCCTACGTCAACTACTTCTGGGGTGCCGATCCGTTCGCCGGCGAGGCCGGGCTCGACTGGGGTGACATCGCCGGTCCAGTCAACGTCGGCGGCCTCGGTTTCGCCGAGTTCACCAACTCGCAGGCCGCCGACGGC
>CAZDTB010000446.1:0-4168 GCA_964508075.1 uncultured Planctomycetales bacterium | reverse complement strand
GAGGATGAGCATCAGGTTGTTGGGGTTCAAGGGGTTCGGCCTCTGCGTGTCGCCCTGATCGCGGACGATTGCCAGCATGTTGATGGTCTTGCCGGGGTTCTGTTAGTCGGGGATTGTCAGCCGGGGGTTGACGCTGCCGCCGGGATCGCCCTTCTCGGCCCTTTCGCGTGGCTGTTTGTGCACGGTCCAATCTTGTGTGTCGGCATCGTCGCCGTCCTAGCGGTGATACCAGTGATACTCGCGCTCAGCTACCCAGATAAGCCTGTTCTGTGCTGGCTCGCCTACGTTGGCGTCGCGCTGTGGTTCATCAGCGGCTGCCCAGCGCCAGCAATCTGGCTATGAACGCGCAGACGTGGTCAGCATGACATACCGTCAAATCAACGTGGCATTGGAGACCTGCACCAAGCAGCACTACACGTGCTGCATACCCAGAGGAGAATCAGCATGACCAGAGTATCCCTGGTCGGTCTCAGCACCATCAGCTTGCTGTTGCTGTGTGCCGGATGTGCAACGCTGTCGACGCAGCCCGACATCCCGATCGGCGAGTGGTCAGGCAGGGGACGTTTCGTCTGCGCCACGCCAGCGTTGGAGAATGCGGCAGAAAGCGCAGGGTTGCAGACGTCCGAAGGAACCTACCCGACGCACTTGACGATCGAGCGCGTGCCCGGCGGGCACGTGGACAGCCGGCGCTTGGAGATCCTCTCGCAGCGCGGCCAGATCGAGAATCTGGAGAACCTGGGAGACCGCACACACCTGATCGCTCGGCTGGACCCGGTGCAGCGAAGCAGTGACGATCAGATAGCACTCTACCGGTTAGCTGAAATAGGAGTATCAGTCCACGACGAGTCACCGCGGATGGAGAAGGGTACCGGACCGGCACACGCTAGCTGCGCAGTGGTGGACGGTGATCTGGTGCTGCGGATTCACTACAACGCAGGCCTTGTGGACACGTTTCGCTTCCGCGGAGATCTCCTCAGCAAAGACGGCTCATATTCGGGCGAGATGGGCCAAGGGTTCATCCACTGGTCGGAGCGGCTGCGACGCCAACGCTAACATGTAGCCCCTGGCAGAAGCAGCGTGCCCCCCTGAAGCCTGTACCCTGAACCCCGAACCCTGAACCCTGAACCCTTTCTGCTACGCGTTCATATCCTTCCAGCGCTTGGCCATCTGCCTGGAGACCCCGACCGCCGTCAGGCTGTCAGGCGTCCCGGATTGACGTGGGCCGCACAGTCTGTCCCATTATAGTCGTATTCTAGGATTTTCAGACAAAGGCGTGATACCATACGGCTCATGATTGCGCCCTCCTTAGAGGACGCGGGAACGCCAGGAGATCCGGACAGGCGGGCGAGACAGTAATGGAGGCCGACCGTGGTTGAAGAAAGCGCAGTAGGAAAGGACGCGCGAGCCGAGCAGCCACAAGCACGGTTCGTACTCCGCCTTGGGACCCTTGAAGCCACGTTACTAGCAGTGGCTACATTGGCGGGTTACCTCCTAACTTTTCAGTTCCAGAAGGGGTATCTCGACGCATTTGGCGTACCAGAGGAATTTATTCACATCGGACTGGCCTCGGCTATTCCAAGCGTGATGGCCATCGGCCTGACGTGCCTCGTGGGCATCGCGCTGGGAGCGGGCCTGGATGGGCTTTTGACCGGTGCTTCGCGCCGTACGCGCCTTCGGACCTTGTGCACGCTGGGCTGCGCTGCACCAGTGATCCTGTTGGCGACGGCGCTGCTCAAGCTACCAGCGTCCACGGGAGCATTGGCGGCAATAGCCTTCATGGCATTCGTAGTGTTTGATCTGGACGATGATATACGGCGTCTATTATCCGAGGTGACACAAAGCGCGGCCAAGGCGAAAGTGATCTGCACTCGTGGGGGGCTCCTGTTCCTTCCTCTCATCTTGGGGGTCCAGCACGTTGAGCGCATTGGCCGGGCAGAGGCGGGGAGAAGAAGTGAGTTCCTCCTGGTAACAGTGGCGGAGGCACCAGAGCACGATAGCGCCGCCCCGAGCGTAAGCCGAACCTATGCGGTTGTGCAGCGCCAAGGAAATGCGTGGCTTTGCGTCGAGATTGACCCTGAGACGCAAGTGATTCTCGATGCCGTACGCGTTGTAGACCCCACGTTACTCGAGCAACCGGCGCGCCGCGCACGCCTCAAGAATCTCAGGTTAAGACGCCCACTGGGTGACAACGCAAACGCGGTAAGGCAAGCACGGGGACCCGAGTCAAATCTTCACGGCGCGAGCGCTCGAAACGATGATGAATAGTGAGCTCCGTTCCTGGGGCGGCCTTGCCGCTGAAGCCTGCATCAGGCGTTCATGTCCTTCCAGCGCTTCGCCATCTGACCGAAGATGCCCAGCGCGATGGTGGCGATTATCCCGATGGCGACGATCGGCAACCACACGTTGCGGTTCGGGTGGTACTTGTCCCAGAGCATCTGCGTGGCGGACTGGGCGGCGCTATTGACCTCGGCGGCGGCCAGCGCGCGAGCCTCGAACGGGTTGAGCCGCAGCAGCCGCGCGGCCTGCTCGGAGGCGTTTGACCAGTCCTTCCGATCGAGTGCCTGCTGGATGAGGTCCTGGTTGCCGGCCAGACGCTCGTACATGTCCTCCTCTTCGGATCCGCCGAAGATGGAGATGAAGCGCTCCCACAGGCCCTTCTTCCAGACCTGCTCCTCCACAGAGGCCTTCGCCGCGCCGTCGGTCTCGATCATCTCGCGCAGCAGCGTGACATCCTTCGTCCAGTCGCGCGGCGCGACGGCGAGGAACCGCCGGTGATCGAGACTGGCCAGGTAACAGTACACATCCGCCGCACCGGCGTCCGCCAGCGCCTTGTCCAGCGCCGCGTCGTCAACGCCCATTGACGCGCTGAGCGCAGCGAACGACTTTGTGCGACCGATGCCGATGCCTTCCGCGATTTCCTTGATGCGTGCTTCGAGATCCTCCGGCAGGTGCTGGTAATCGTAGCGTTCAACGGCGTCGTGCAGGTCGCTCGTGCCCTGCGCGAGGTATTCGAGCGCCAGGTTGTTGACGACTTCGGCGTCGTTGCCATGGCGCTCCCACAACATCGTGATGATCGCCGTGTCGTCTAGCTTGCCGTCATCACCATTCACGATGTCACGGGTCACCTCGAACGCCACGACACGCTTCTTGTCGAGCCACTCGGGCAGCCGGTCGATGCAGCGCGCGAGGCTCACCGCGGCCGGTAGTTCGCCGGTCTTCACGGCGTTCGCGCGGCCCTGCTCGACGCCCGGCCGAAACGCTTCCTGCTCGGCGAGATAAAGGAGTGCCAAGTTCGTGACCTGCCCCGTGTCGTTGCGGAACATGCGGCGGAGGGTGTCCGCGGCTGTGTCGGCGTCCTGCTCGAGCTTGCCCTGCGCGATTGCGAACGCCTGCTCCCGCTCGATATCCAGGAGCTTCGGCAGCTTGTCGAGCGCGTCGCTCCAGTCCGCCGACTGCGCCGCCCGCGCGACGAGGGCCGGCTGCGTCGCCAGCTCCTTGAGTGCTAGCGTCGCCTTTTCACCATAGTTGTCGTAGAGCCAGCCGCCGAAGTATGACCCGATGCCGACGCCGATGCCGACCGGAATGTTCACATAGCCGAGGTACAGTCCCTTTTTGCCCGGCGGAGCGATCAGGCCGAGGTACTCGTTCTTCTTGGGCCCGGTCCACATCTCGCCCAGCGAGAAGAACACGACCCCGGCCAGGAAGATCCAGCCACTCGTGGTCGAGCCGGCGACCAGCACGCCGATCGTCGCGACGGACATGCCCACCAGCATGGCGCTGAGCGTCCGCATCTTGCCCGAGATCCACGACAAGGGCACCATCAGCACGATGATCAGGGCCGCGTTGAGGTTCAGCAGGATCTGCTGCGGAACCTGGATCAGACCACGGTCGCCGTACTCCCACCAGGCGTCGAACGGTACGCGCTCAGCAATCGCCTTGCTGTTCACCCAATCGGTGATGAAGTTGGGGTGCAGATCCCAGAGCTGATACATCATCAGCCAGAAGCACGACATGATCAGCAGCCAGGTGATCAGCCGCGGGTCGAAGATGTTGACGATCGTCCGCTTGAGCACGGCCAGGGTCGACTCGGTCTTGTCCGCGCCCGAGGGCACGTCCTTGAACGTCAGCAGCAGGAATAGGTTCACGACCGTGAAGGCGGCGCAGGCGT
>CAZDTB010000445.1:0-4173 GCA_964508075.1 uncultured Planctomycetales bacterium | reverse complement strand
GACAAGGTTCTCTTGAAGCGCGGCGCATACTCTCCCGTAGCGCACAGCAACGAAGAGCTCTTTCAGCGCCTTGTCAAGGGTAACTTCCTCGAGATTATTAGCGGAAAGAAACCGCTCTTGGTTAAACCCTACAACGACACCGAAGACTCGCAGACGTAAGTGATGCGTTTGCTTGCCTAACGGATAAACGTAGCTATAACGGCTTGATGCTCACAACGCCATCCAAGTCGAGATACCACGTATGAACATTTCTATCGTGCGGTGCATGTTTGTAATCAATAACAATTCGCCTTGTTTTGCTCTTCCATGCCTTTATCAGGCGATTTAGAGTTCCTTTCGTGACAAAAACGACTTGCGAAGAAATGGCATTCGCGAAGTCGACACTTACGCGCTGATCCATTGGCTGTTTTGCCATTACAATGGTCCCTTGTTTTGGCCTAGAGCTTTCTTTGCCCGTCGAGCTTCAAGGATCTTCTCCATGCAAAGGTCTGCCTGGGCCTTGTAGTGGTTGACCGTCGATTCTCCTAACGCCACTCCGGGGTCTGCACCAGCTCTTATCTTCGCCTGAGCTTCGTCGTGCGCTCGCTGAATCATATTACCTACTGATGAACCCCTAATAACCCCTGGAACCAGCTGCTTGGCAACATCTCCGAATCCGTGGTCGGTCGCGAATTCACGAGCCTCCATGAGCTGCTCCCACATCCGTGAGAACGGATCTTGCTGCTTCCACATGCGCTCTCGCGTAGGCGAGTTGTCCTGCTCAGCAAGCTCCTTCGCGATCCGCTCCATGAATTTCATTGCAGATTCAGCAAGATCTTCAAGATTGGCAAGCATATCTCGCAACGTATCCGCATCGTCCATATCATTCCCTTGTGTCCTTCATCCCGTTTTCTCCTCTCCCCGTTCTGCCCCTGGGCGGTACGCTCCGTTTACACGCCGCGTGTGAATTCTCCCAGTCGATTCATCGCGGCGCGCAGCGCGTCCAGCGCGCGTCGGGTGAGCGCCACGACCGCGTCCTCTGATCTGCCCAGCCGTCCCGCCGTCTCGCCCACGGAAAGCCCCTCCAGAAACCGCAGCCGGAGCACCTGCTGTTGGTCTTCAGACAACCTGGCGAGGCACGTCAACAACGCGCCGAGCGCTTCCTCCCGTCTGACCACGCGGCTGGGCGTGCCGGAATCGGTTTGCAGTTGCTCGAGCAGGTTCCAGTACGAGCTGGAATCGGCGGCGGCGCCGGCGGCCACTTCGCGATCAACGTCGCGCACCTGTCGGCGGGTCGCCCGCCGAGCGTCAACCAGCGTGTGGTCCAGGATGGTGTAGATCCAGTTCAGGAACGAGTTGGGCCCGCGGTCTTCGAACTGCCCGATCTGGCGGAAGACGCGCAGGTAGACCTCTTGCAGGATGTCTTCGGGGCCGCCGCGGGCCTTGATGGCCGGATCCATGCGGGTCTCGGCTCGGGCGCGCAGATGGGGGTGATGCGCGGCCAGCAGCTTGGCGAGGGCGTGCTCATCGCCCCGCTGCGCCGCTCCTACCCAAATGTCGGCCTGACTGTGCTCCATCATCGTCCGACCGCCGCTGATACCGAATCCGACCAGCCTACGTGCGCATGATAACGCGGCCAACACCATACCACGAAAGTGTTTGCCTGCGTTTTGCCACATCGCTACGATGCAGACGCCGCCGGCAGCCGGTCAAGACTTGTCAGCCGCAGGCCGAGGAGGCCTCATGCATCCCCACTCGCCGGAGCACGGTCAGCCGCCCGCGGAGCAGCCCAGCGAGCGGATCTCCGCGCTGATCGACGAGTACTTCGAGCGCCGAAAGGCCGGCGAGGATCTGACGCCCGAGCGCTTCGGGGCCCAACACCCGGACCTGGCCGACGAGCTGCGCCCGTATCTGGCGGGGCTGACGCTGGTCGAGCGCGCCCGCACGATCGCAGGCCAGGCGTCCGACGTCGAACAAGCTACCGCCGACGAGCTGCCGGTCATCGAGGCGTACGAGTTGATCGAGGAGATCGGTCGTGGCGGCATGGGTGTCGTCTACCGGGCCTTGCAGGTCTCCACCAAGCGCGTCGTTGCCCTCAAGGTGATGCTGGGCGGGCCGTTCGCTCCGAGCAGCGCCCGGCGACGCTTTGAACGCGAGGTGGAGCTGGCCGCCCGTCTCCAGCATCCCCACATCGTCCGCGTGCTCGAAAGCGGCCGCGTTGCCCAGCAGCAGTACTACGCGATGGACTACGTCGAAGGTGTCCGGCTGGACCATTACCTTTCGGCAACGCAACCGCAGCTCCGTCAAACGCTGCGCCTGATCATTCAGATCTGCCAGGCGGTCGAATACGCGCATCGTCACGGCGTGATTCACCGCGACCTGAAGCCGACCAATGTCCTGATCGACGAGGAAGGTGACCCGCACATTCTGGATTTCGGTCTGGCCAAAGCCACTGACCAGGCTGACACGGAGGAAGCTGTGACAACGTGCGTCTCGCTTCCCGGTCAGGTGGTCGGAACGCTTTCCTACCTTTCTCCGGAACAGGCCGCCGGCCTGCCGGATTCGATCGACGCGCGCACCGACGTCTACGCCCTGGGTGTCATGCTGTTTGAAGCCTTGACCGGTACCTTGCCGTTCGACTCCAGCGGTCGCCCATCGGCGGTTATCCAGCGCATTCTCGAAAGTGCGCCCATGCCGCCGTCCTCACACTCCAACCGAGTCGACGGCGAGTTGGAGACAATCATTCTCAAAGCGTTGGAGAAGGAGCCGCAGCGCCGCTTTCAGTCCGCCCGGGAGCTGGCCGACGACATCGAACGATACCTCGAAGGCGAGCCGATCCTGGCCCGGCGACCCAGCAGCCTCTACGTCTTGCGCAAGAAAGTCCGCAAGCACCGCCTGGCCGTCGCGCTGAGTGCGGCGGCCATAGCGCTGCTCGTGGGCGGCCTCATCTACGATTACTGGTCAGGTCAACGCGACTTCGCCCAGGCTCGCCAAACCGCCCTGAACTGCCAGCGAACCGTTGAGGACCGGGGCGGCAGCACAGTCATCGCTACCGCCAAAGCGCTGTATCAGCGTCACCAGCGCTTGCCGGAAGCCACGCTCGTGTTGGCTCAAGCGCAATTCCGAAGCGATCTGCGCGAACAGGCTCTGCGCATGCTCGAGGTGGATCTACAGCGCGATCCGTCACGCTGGGCTTCCCGGGCCCTGCTGGCCGAGATCTACGAGGCCGGCGGCGCCGCCGAGCGGGCGGAAGAACTGCGCACCCGGGCGCTGCGCGAGGCTCCCGATACGGCCGAGGGCTGGTACGTGCGCTCGTTCGCCACGCTTGATGTGCAGCGCACCCTGCAATGTGTTCAGCAGGCCGTCGAGCGTGATCCGACCCACACGCTCGCCTGGCAGCGCCTGACCTACCTGCGCCTGAGAACCAATGACCTCGACGGAGCCTTGCGGGCCGCCGACCAGCTCATCGAGTTGGGCGCCGGGGCCGGCGAGTGGGTCGTCTTCAAAGGCCACGTCCTCGCACGACAGGGCCGCTTTCAGGACGCCATCGAATACTACACGCGCGCGCTCGACACGGCGGGCACACCCGCGAGCGTTTACAGCTATCGCGCGTGCACGTATCGGCGGCTCAGGGAATACGAACAGGCCGTCGCCGACTACAGCGCAGCGCTCGCGCGCGAGGGTGAGCTGACGGCCAACATCTGGTATTGCTACCAGCGCGCCACGCCGCTGTGGATGCTTGGACGCACGGACGAGGCGCTGGCGGACTACCGCCGCATGCGGATCGCGCTGGGCCGGCCGTTCTATTCCGACGCCCGCTGGTATCTGATTCTCCGGCAGGAGGGTCGCGACAGCGAGGCTGAGGAAGTCATCGACGCCGCCCTGCGCGACATCGAGCCTCAACACCCATGGCTGCGTCAGATCTTCCGATGTTTGGCGGGCGAGCTCACGCCCGCGGAGCTGGTTGCCGACGCCGCCGGCCGAAACAGCCGCGAGGAGCTCTGCGAGGCCTACTACTACGCCGGCGAGGTCTGCCTGGTCTCAGACCAGTTCGCCGACGCCCGCAAGTGGCTCGAGCTGTGCGTGCGGACCGGCGTGCAATTCGATCTCGACGCCTTTCCGCTCACACCCATGAACGAATACGAACTCGCCCAGTGGCGCCTGGAGTCCCTGCCTCCCACTGCTCCCCGCTCA
>CAZDTB010000444.1:0-4173 GCA_964508075.1 uncultured Planctomycetales bacterium | reverse complement strand
TTTTCCGGCGCAGCGTCGCTCATTCCATCTCGACCTCGTCCACCCCGTCGACTTCCGAGAGCTTGACGATCACCTCGCTGTCCGGCGTGCTTTCCTGGCGCAGACCGACGAAATCGGGCTGGATCGGGAGCTCACGCAGGCCGCGGTCGACCAGCACCGCGAGCCGGATCGCCCGCGCGCGGCCGAAGTCTGTGAGGGCGGTCAGCGCGGCGCGGATCGAACGGCCGGTGTAGAGCACGTCGTCGATCAGCACCAGCCAGGTGTCGGTGATGTCGAAATCGATTTCGGTCCCGCGGACGACGGCGGCGGGGCCGATGGTGGTCAGGTCATCGCGGTAGAGCGTGATGTCCAGCACCCCGTGATGCGCCGGCTTGACGCCAGCGCTGGCCAGCAGCGCCAAGAGGCGCTGGGCAAGCGTCTCGCCGCGACGTCGAATGCCGACCACTGCGACCGCGGCATCCTTGGGTGCTGCCTCGGCGATTTCCCGGGCCATCCGCTCGAGCGTGGCCTGCAATTCGTTAGCGTTAAGTAGCGTCTTCATTGGCGGTAGGCTACCCTCAAACGCCCGGGACGAAAAGCGCGGCAAGAGCCGGCCAAGTCGTTGGGTTTTCCGGGGGAACCTCCTATACTGAGCGGTCCTTCACCCTCGCCGCGAGAGGCGGGGAGGTTCGGCGGACATATTGCTGGGAGTAGCTGATGAGCAGAAAGGGCTTGATCTCGCCTCACGGCGGCAAACTGGTGAACTTGGTGGTGTCGGATGCCCGCCGGGCTGAGTTGGAGAAGGCGGCGGCCGGCTTGCCACGGATCGCGCTGCCGGATCGAGAACAGTGTGACTTCGAGTTGCTCGCGGTCGGGGCGATGAGCCCGCTGAGCGGCTTCATGAACGAAGCCGAATTCCACAGCGTCTGCGACAACATGCGCCTGACCAGCGGCCTGCCGTGGAGCATGCCGATCACCTGCTCGGTCGATCAGGCGCTGGCGGACAAGCTCGGGATCGGCTCGCAGGTCGCGCTGACCGACGATCAGGATCGCACGCTGGCGGTCCTGACGATCGAGGAGAAATACAAACACGACAGGAAGAAGGAAGCCGAGAAGGCCTACGGCACGCCGGACGACGCGCACCCAGGCGTGGCGATTGTCTACTCGCAGGGGGACGTTTGTCTGGCCGGCAAGCTGGAAGCCTTGACGCCACGGCATAACCCGGAGTTCCCGAAGCACCGTCTCACGCCGGCGCAGACGCGGGCGGCGTTCGAGGAGCGTGGCTGGCGGCGCGTGGTCGCGTTTCAGACCCGCAACCCGATCCACCGTGCCCACGAATACATCACCAAGTGTGCCCTGGAAATCTGCGACGGACTGCTGGTACACCCGCTGGTTGGCGAAACCAAGAAAGGCGACATCCCCGCCGACGTCCGCATGAAATGCTATGAGGAGCTCCTGGCGAATTACTACAACCCGCGGAACACGCTGCTGTCAGTCTGGCCAGCGGCGATGCGCTACGCCGGCCCCCGCGAGGCGATCCTTCACGCCATGGTCCGCAAGAACTACGGCGCCAGCCACTTCATCGTCGGCCGCGATCACGCCGGGGTCGGCGATTATTACGGCACCTACGAGGCCCAGGAGATCTTCGACGAGTTCACCCGCGATGAGCTCGACATCATCCCGCTCAAGTTCGAGCACACCTTTTGGTGCAAGAAGTCGGGCGCGATGTCCAGCGACAAGACCACCAACAGCACCAAGGACGACCGCGTCTTCCTCTCGGGCACCAAGGTGCGCGAGATGCTCTCGAAAGGCGAGCGCCCTCCAGTCGAGTTCACCCGCCCCGAGATCGCGGATATTCTGATCGAGTCAATGAAGCAATAGATGGATCGGTTGAGTTCAGGCGATGACAGCCTCGCTGCTCTTGCGTGATCGACTGCATCGGCACAACCCGTCGGTGCAAGACTTTGAACTGGCGGCAGAGAGCCGATTAGACGACGCAATGACTCTATTGCTGGCCAACCGCCTCCTCGGCGCGATTTACCTCTTTGGGTATGTTGCGGAGATCTATTTGAAAATCGCGGTCTATCGGAGGCTGGGTGCACGTCAGACGGCTCAGGTCCACGTTATGTTTCGGCAAGCGCACCGCAGAGCGCAAGAGCTGGGTTTGTCGCAGCACTTTGAGCAGTGGGAGTCGGGACACGGTTTGATGTTTTGGGCGCGATTGCTATGGTCGCTGCCTAACCCGGACGGCCGGGAATTGGGTTCGGAGGAGCGCTGCTCGCTCTACCGACACGTCCGGAGAATCGAAGATCGGTGGACCGTCAATATGCGGTACTCGGTGGACACGAGTTCCAGGCGTGAGGCCGAAACCGTCCAGACCAGTGTAGAATGGATCAAGAGGAATCGCGTCGCATTGTGGAGGTAACCACATGCCCCTTCATAAAACAAGCCGGACACTTCAGCCGACACTACTCACTTTGCTGAAAGAACTCGTCGGGGAGTGGAAAAACCCGCGGACTGGTAAGACGGCCGAGCCGGACATCTTCGAAGCCGATCCAGGAGGCAAGGAACCGATTCGCCTGTACGTCGTCTGGTCAAAGTGGAAGGATATTGCCGCCACCGATCGCTCGGATGTCATTCTCGACGCTTTCGAGGCGGTTCGCGGCAAAGACATGGTTATTCGAGTTGCGGTGGCAACCGGTTTCACTCCAGACGAAGCACGCAGCTTCGGCCTTGAAGGGTACGAGGACGACAGCGAGGGATAGCCCCACGTAACGACTGACGGTCGAGCCGGATGCACAGCCTAAAGTGATCTAATGAGCAGCACCGCCGTTCAAGACACCGTTCCCACCGAAGTCTGCGACGCGATCCGCGCCGCGGACAAGATCGCGCTGATTGCCCACGTCACACCGGATGCGGATTGTCTCGGCGTCATCGGGGCGCTGCACCTCGCGTTGCCCGAGCTGGGAAAGTATCCGTTCGCGGCGTTGCCGGAGGGCACGGTGGCGCGGCGGTTGGCGTTTCTGGTCGAGCGGGCGGGGGTGCAGCCGGCGTCGAGCGAGGAGCTCGCCGCGTGCGACCTGGCCATCGTCTGCGACACCGCCAAGGCCCGCCGCGTCAACGTCGACGGCAAGCTGGAGGCCCTGTCCAACGCGAAGGTCATCAACATCGATCACCACGCGACCAACACGCAGTTCGGCGAGTGGAACTGGGTCGAGGGCGACGCCAGCAGCACCGCCGAGCTGGTCTACCTGTTGATCAAGGCGTTGGGTTGTCAGATCACGCCGACGATTGCGACGTTGATCTACGCCGGCATGCACACCGATACGCAGGGGTTCTCACTCTCGAACACGACCACCCGCAGCCTCCAGATCGCGGGCGAGCTGGCCCAGGCCGGGGCCGACATCATCGGCACCTGCGAGAAGCTCAACCGCAGCCGCAGCCGTAGCGAGTATGAGCTGCTCAAGGTCGTCTACGGCAACACGCAGGTCAGCGAGGACGGCGGGTTGGCGTGGAGCACCGTCAACCACGATGAGATCAACGCCGCGGGCTGTCACGCCAACGACATCGATGACCAGGTCGAAGTGGTGCGTTCAATCGAGGGCGTCAAGGTCGCGATCCTTTTCAGCGAAGGCAACCAGCAAAAGATCCGCATGAACTTCCGGGGCGAGCGCGGCATCTCGGTTCTGGAGCTGGCCAAGGAGTTCGGGGGCGGCGGACACCTCGCCAGCGCCGGTGCGATCCTCGACGGCACAATCGAGGAAGTCACTGGTCGCGTGATCCCGGCGGCGGAGGAATACGTCAAGAAGCTGCCAAGCTAGTCAGCTTGTGTGGCGGGGGGGGATGGCGCGAGCGTAGAGGTCTGAAGAGAGCGGGGCTTTTAGGGGGAGCACGCACGGCGGCTAGTGTGGCAGGACCACCGCCCGACCGCAAGGAGCGGGTGTTCGTCGTGAAGAGCATCCCAGAAGGATGAATCGCCAACCTCAGGCTGGCTATCGCTAACAGCATCCGCTATTCTCAACGCCGTATAAAGGGCATGCGATTGGGGAATCGGCCGGCGTCTACGGGAGATGTATCGCCCCGGAGACGCCCGTATCGGAGGTGGATCGGGATGCGCACCTCGAGCTCAAGTCGAAGACTCTTCATTCTCTCAGGCCTTACGCTGTCGGCGATCATGCTGGCCGTTCCTGGGCA
>CAZDTB010000443.1:1631-4174 GCA_964508075.1 uncultured Planctomycetales bacterium | reverse complement strand
GGTGGTGACGGAAGTCGCAGTCCACATCGGTAAAATCACGCGCACCACACTGCGTGCCTATGTTACTGCTTACGGGATGGTCGAACCGGAACCGCCGGGTGAACGGCCCGCCGCCAGCGCGCTCATCGGTCCGTTGGTTCCCGGCATCGTTACGGCAGTGAAATGCGTCGAGGGTCAGCGGGTGGAAAAAGGGGCGACCCTGGTTCAGCTCGACAGCCGTGCTGCGGATGTCGAAGTCGAGAAGGCGAGCAGGGCGGTCGAATTCGCGGAGAAGACCGCTGAACGCCAGAAGAAGCTGATTCAGGTGGAGGGCACTTCGCAGAAGCTGCTGCAGGATGCCGAGCAGGCACTCACCGCCGCGCGAAACGATTTTGCCGCCGCGAAAACTCAGCAGGCCCTCTTGCGCGTCGAAGCGCCGTTAACGGGAACGGTGACGCACCTTAACGTGAAGCCGGGCGAGGCCGTGGACCTGACGACCGTGCTCGCGGAATTAGTGGACCTCGACCGCCTGGTGGTTAGCGCCAAGGTACCGAGCGCCGAGCTGGCCCGGCTCAAAGTTGGCCAGCCCGCTGAAGTTCTGGCCGAGAAGACCGCCGCGCCGGTCTGGGGTTCGCTCAACTACATCGGCTCCCAGGTGGACGTGAACACCGGGACAGCGGTGGTGCGTGCTTCGCTGCCCGCCAGCTCCGCTCTGCGCCCCGGCCAATTCGTGACGCTCCGTATCGTGAGCGACGAGCACGCGGACTGCCTGGCTGCACCGGTCGAGAGCGTAGTGAAAGACAGTGAAGGCAACACCGTCATCGCGCTGGTTCACGACGACAAGGCAGTGCAGAAACCGGTGAAGGTGGGCCTGCGTGACGGGGATTTGGTGGAGGTTGAGGCTGAAGGGCTGCAAGAGGACATGCCGGTCGTGACTGACGGCGCCTACGGGCTGCCCAAGGAAACGAAGATTCGTAAGCTGGGCAAATAACATTGGAGGAAGCTCCCACCATGAGCAGCACCACAATCCTCGGCCAATTCGCCATCCGCCACAGACTGGTCATCGCGTTCATCAGCGTCGCACTTTGTCTGGCCGGGATTTACTCGGCCTTCAGAATGTCGTCGTCGGTCTTCCCGCAAACTAATTTCCCACGCGTTGTTATCCTTGTCGACAATGGGGTAATGCCGGCCGACGAGATGATGGCTACCATCACGCGGCCAATCGAAGAGGCGATGAAAGACATTCCCGGCTCGGTCACCATCCGCTCAACCACCGGGCGCGGTTCCGCGGAAATCAGTGTCTACTTCAACTGGCAGGTGGACATGATCCAGTCGGAACTCTATGTCAACAGCCGCCTGGGCCAAATCCGTTCCACGCTGCCGGCTACCGCCGGCACAACGGTCTGGAGGCTGACCTTCTCCGCGTTCCCCATCATCGGGATAAGTCTCACCAGCCCGCAGCGCAGCATTACCGAATTGTGGGAAATAGCACGCTATGACCTAAAGCCTCGCTTTCTGCGCATCCCCGGCGTGGCGCGCGTGGACCTGGTGGGCGGCCGCACGCCTGAGTATCATGTCATCGTGGACCCGCTCCGCTTGCAGGCCGCGAACCTCAGCCTTCAGCAGGTCGTCGAGGCACTGGCCCAAAACAATCTCATCGTCCCCGCCGGCATGCACGAGGAGAATCACACGCTTTATCTTGCCGTGGTGGACGGTCGAGTGCATTCCATCGCCGACATCGAGAACCTCAGCGTGGCTGTCGTTGATAATCACCCGATTCTCATCAAAGACTTCGCCCGGGTCGAGCGCGGCCCGGAACCTGTTTTCAACATAGTCACCGCCGAAGGGGTGAACGCTGTGCTGCTCAACATCCGCAGCCAGCCTGACGGCAGCACGCTGGACATAGCCGGGGACCTCCAACAGGTCTTGCGTGAAGTGAAATCAGACCTGCCGCAGGACTTGAAAACCGCTTATTACTACGATCAATCGCTGTTTGTCCGCGAATCGGTTGGCGGTGTACGCGACGCTATTTTTTTCGGCCTGGTCCTTTCAGTGGTTATCATTTTTTTGTTCCTGAAGAACTGGGGAATCACCCTTACCGCCATCGTCGTCATCCCCATCACGGTGCTTATCACGCTGGTGGCCATCAAGCTGGCGGGACTCAGTTTTAACCTGATGACGCTCGGAGGCATCGCGGCGTCTATTGGACTGGTAATCGATGACGCCATCGTGGTGGTGGAATCCATCTATGCCAAGATTGTCACCGGCTTGGCGCGAATCGAGGCGATTCAAAAGGCCATCAGCGAAATCTTCCGCCCTCTCGTCGGCTCCACGCTGACCCCTGTGGTTGTATTCATTCCGTTGGCTTTTCTTGATGGTATCACCGGCGTATTCTTTCGGGCTCTGGCGCTGACAATGGTTGTCGCGCTGCTGACTTCGCTTTTGCTGGCTATTACCCTGACGCCGTCGCTTGCAGCGTGGTTTATCCGTGACCGCGAGAAGCTCGAACACGGACACGCGCCCAGGGGTGAAGAAGGCGGATTTCTTCTTCAACACATCATCCG
>CAZDTB010000443.1:0-1531 GCA_964508075.1 uncultured Planctomycetales bacterium | reverse complement strand
TCCCGCCGTACCGGCGCACGCCTCGCGCTCTCCATCGCCGAGCCAAACACCGGAGATTTCCTCGTCAAACTCAAACCCGACCGCAAGCGTAAAACGCCTGAAGTCATAGCTGAATTGCGGCACAAATTCCAGGTCGTGCTCCCGGGCATAGAATGGGAGTTTCCGGGCATCTTAAGCGACTTGATCGGCGATTTGACATGGGCGCCCCAGCCGATTGAAGTGAAGCTTTTCTCCACCGACATCGAGTTTCTGAAGAAAAAAGCGCCAGAAATCTCGGAACAGTTAAAGCAGATCAAAGGTGTGGTGGACGTTCTGGACGGACTGATTTACGCTGGCCCCAGCATCGTTCTGCGCGTGCGCCACACCGACACTGAGCGGTTCGGATTGACCGCTGCTGACGTAGCTGCCGCCATCAACACAGCCATGCTGGGGCAGACGGCGTCAACGGTCCTCGAAGGCGACCGCGTCATTAACATTCGTGTATTGGTGGACCGGCTGGACATTGATCGTCTTGCAGAGCTGCGCGAACTGCCTCTGCGCGCGCCGGATGGGACAGTATTGAAGCTCTCGCAAGTGGCTGACCTCGAAGATACACCCGGACAGTTGGAGCTGCGCCGTGAGGACCTGCGCCAGAACGTTGCCATTACCGCGCGCCTGGAAGGCCGCGACCTGGGCAGCGCGATGGCTGAGATCCAGGACAAGTTAAGGCAGGACAAATCGTTGCCACCGGGTACGATTGAGTTCGGCGGCCTTTACCAGCAACAACAGGAGTCCTTTCGCAACCTGATGCTGGTGCTGCTGATGGCCATCTTTCTCGTCTTCACCGTTCTGCTGATCGAGTTCCGTTCCTTCTATGAGCCCGTGGCCATCGTTTTCGGCGCCGTGTTGGCGATGTTCGGCACGGTCCTCGCCTTGTGGATCACCGGCACCTCCCTGAACGTCGTCTCCTTCCTCGGCGCAATCATCGGCGTGGGCATCGTAGCCAAGAACGGCATCCTGATGCTGGACTTCGTCGAGCATCTGCGGGCTGACGGGGTAAATCTGGATGACGCCCTGGTTCGTTCCGGCCATCGCCGGTTGCGTCCGGTGCTGATGACATCGATGGCTGCTGCTTTCGGCATGCTGCCGCTGGCGTACGGCATCGGCAGCGGCGCGGATATGCTCAGGCCCATGGCCATTGCCGTCATCGGCGCGCTGTGCATCTCGGTGCTGCTATCGCTGGTGGCAACGCCGACGGTCTATGCGCTCCTGTTACACCTGCATCTCGGAGGCAAAGACAAGAGCGTGCCATCCGACCCATTCCCGAAGATACCTGATTGATTGGAGGAACAAGTGAGCTAACCCATGCCCGATATGTGAACTCACTTCCGTGGCCAAATACGAAGAGGGGCCGGCCGCCGGCTTACCGACATCACTCTGCGGCTGGCAAACCTCAAGGCACTGAAAAACCCCGAGGACAGGCGCGCTCTATCCGACTCGCCGCGGTATTTCACCCGGATTGTACGTCGTCAGAACAAATTGGAAAACTGTT
>CAZDTB010000442.1:0-4180 GCA_964508075.1 uncultured Planctomycetales bacterium | reverse complement strand
TTTCTATCACCTCTCTGCGATCTCTGCGTGCTCTGCGGTGAATTATCCGGGCTAAATACGTCATTCGTCCTCCTCGTCGTCCCCCGGCACTGCGAACACTGCCCATTCGGGGTACGTCGCGTCGCTTCCTTTTACTGCGTGCCAGATAATCCGGTTTAGCGTGTCCTCGTCCGCCTCGTCCACGTCGTCGAGCGGCAACTCGAGTGATGCCAGCGCCCACTTGCGCTGCGCCGGATCGCCGATCGACTGCACTGGCGGATTGAGCTGATCCAGCGGAATCCAGTTGGGAACTGCGTCGTACGGCGTGAAGTCCGGCGAGTCCGTAAAGCAGGACGTCATCGGCGTCGCGGAGGCGTCAAACTGGTTGAGCGGCGGCAATCCGAGCAGCATCTCCATCGTCTTGAACATGCTCGTCTGATTGTAATTCGTGCTATCGACGTAGCCGCGCTTCGTATACGGGCTGATCACCAGCGCGACCGTGCGGTGTCCGTCGATGTGGTCGAAACCGTTCTGCGGATCGTCTTGGACGACGAAAATGCACGTTTCCTTCCAGAAGGAGCTGTGGCTGAGCGCCTCGACGATACGGCCGAGCGCCAAATCGTTGTCCGCGACCGCCGCTTTTGGCGTCGGGCGGCCGGGCCGCGTGCCGGCCGTGTGATCATTGGGCAGCAGCATGATGCAAAAGTTGGGCAGTGTGCCACTCCGCTCGAATCCCTTCAGTTCCTTGATGAACTCGCCCGCACGATAGACGTCCGGCACGTTATACGGGAAGCCGATGAAGGTTGGGCAAATATATGGCGCAAGGGTCTGGAGCGCGGCGGTGGCCTGGATATCGATGAGATCGGTCTGATTAACGAAGTCCTGATAGCACTCGAGGAACGACGGCATGTCCTGCTTGCTCGGGTCGCGCCACTTGATCGAGGCCGTGACAAACTCGCCGTAGACACGCAGGGTCTTGCCGTGAGCCAGCACGTTGTCCCAGATGAAACCGCTGTCGGCATACGCGAGTGCGTCGCCGCCGTCGTAAGGGTAGCTGCGCGGCCAACCGCCATAGGATTTTTCGATGTAGTCCGTCACGTACGCTTCATCGGTCCACTGGTGCCCGTCGGCGCTGAGCGTGCCACTGCAATAGAAGTTGTCGAATAGCACGAACTCCTCGACGAGCTTGTGTTGATTGGGCGTCACCTTGCGGCCGAAGATGCACAAACTCGGATCGCCCTCGCCTTGCGGCAGATCGCCGAAAACCTGGTCGTAAGTGCGGTTCTCCTTAATGATGTACACGACGTGCTGGATCACGGACGGTTCCCCGTGACGCTGCGGCACCGGACGCGGCGCGGCGCCCTTTCGCGGGGGCGACAGCGCGCTGATCGTCTCCGTCATGCGATTGTTCGTTAAGACTCGCTTTGTCTGCTCTGCCAGGTCAGCATCGTCGGGGATCGGGACGATCGAGACCGTGCCGCTGTAATCATGTGAGTTGTAGCCGAAGACGATCTCCCCCTTGACCTTGCGCTGCCCGCGCCAATCCGTCGCGCGCGAGCCGATGCCCTTGATGTTGGCGACGCACAGCGCATTCCGCTTCGCGTCGAACACGATTCCCGCGGGATACCAGCCCGTTGGAATCTGCCCCACTAGTGTGCTGTGGGGTTCCGCAGCTTCGTTTGCCGCCGACGAATCGGCGCGCCCCTGCGCGCGCTCGCTGAGTTGGACAACCGCGACGGAATTGTTCGTTCCATTCGAAACATAAAGCCGACCGTGATGCTCCACTAACGCGTTCGGCGCGCTGCCGAACAGCGGAATCCCGTCCGGCCGAGTGGAGATCGTTTCGACCAGTTGAGCCTTCCAGACGTCAATGACGGAAACGGTGTCGCTGTTCGCGTTTGTGACATAGACGACGCCGGCCGGGTTGACCGCCAGCCCGCTCGCGTGCCGGCCGACAACAATCTCCGCGAGTACGCGAGATGTTTCGAGGTCCACAATCGAGACGGATCCTTCGCTGGCGATGTTGCGCACCGGATCGACTTTCACCGGCGTGCCGCGGCCGGACGGCCCCCGTGGTTCGTTCTCTTTTGTCAATCGGCCACCCCAGTTGCTCACAACGGCTCGGCTGGGGCGCTCATCGTCCGGCCGAGTGACGAGCACCACGTCGTACGGAGCATTCCCGACCGGGATCTCCCGGATTAACTCGCGTTTGTCCAGATCGATCTCGCCCAGCGTGTTGTTTAGGTTCAGCGCGACGAAGAGACGCTGCCCGTCCGGTGTTACCGCCAGACCGGCGGGCAGTGCATTGCCGCCGCGTAGCCCCTCGAGTTGAAGGGGCTTCTGTGCGATCAGCCGGCCATCGGCGCCGACATCACACACCTCGATCGTCCCCCGAATGCAGGAAGCGTAAAGATGCTTACCGTCAGGAGTGTAGGAGATCCCGTTGAAACTCCCGCCACCGTGGGACGTTGCGTACGACAGTTCCTGGACAACCTGGCGCAGCTCAATATCGATTACCACGATCTGCTTGTGGCAGAGGGCGGCCAAGTGCCGGCCATCCGGGCTGAGTGCCAGATCCGTCGGACGTCCGGCGAAAACGACCTGCCACCCCGCAGGCGAGAGCACCTGATTCGTCGGCACGATAACGCGCCCGTCAGCAAGCGGTCCCACGCGCCCCGCATCGTATTCCGCAACCTCAGCGGGTCTGGAACTCGCCGCCTGCTGACCGACGACTGTCGAACCGAGGCAGCAACAAATCATGGTGATTCCCGAAACGAAACGCATGGCGTACTCCCATCGATGTCCGACGCTCTCGATTCTGATGATCATGCGCCGATCCGAGGGCCATTCTGACACGAATCGACCGTCCCGCACACCGTTTTGTATCACATTCAGCCCCGATCGCCTTGGCAAAGCCCTTACACTGAGAGGCTGGTGGGATCAATCCGGCGCGAATGCCTGGATCACGTGATCGTCTTTAACGAAGCGCACCTGTGCCGAATCCTGACAAGTTACTTTGCGTACTACCACGAAGCTCGAACTCATCTCTCGCTTGACCGGAACGCGCCGATTCCCCGTACGGTCGAACCTGCCCCTCCTGTTTATTCCGTCCTCCTTGATAGCAAAGGACTTGTGCGCTTCACGCTTCCCAGCCAGATCCGCTACGATGCCGCCTCACAGAAGCCAAACTGAGGCGTAACCATGGGCGTCGTGCGCGTTGTCGTCATCCTACTCCGCGCGGTTCTTCTCCCGCGTGCTGCTATCGCCGCGGAAATCCGGGCTCTTCGCCACCAGCTCAGCGTTCTCCAACGCTCGGTGAGGCACCCGCGGCTTCGGCAGCGTGATCGGGTTTTCTGGGTCTGGCTGTCTCGGCTTTGGGCTGACTGGCGTACCAGCTTGGTGATCGTGAAGCCTGAGACGGTCATTCGCTGGCACCGCGACGGCTTCAGGCTGTATTGGCGTTGGAAGTCGCGGAAGAAGCCGGGGCGCCCGAAGATCGAGGCGGAGATCCGTCGGCTGATTCGACAAATGTCTCGCGAGAATGCCACGTGGGGATCGCCTCGGATTCAATCTGAGCTGGCGCTGCTCGGCTACACGGTGGACCAGTCGACGGTGGTGAAGTACATGTGCCGACATCGCAAACCGCCGTCGCCGACGTGGCGGACATTCCTTGAGAATCACGTGCCTGACATCGTGGCGATCGATTTCTTCGTCGTGCCGACGGTGCGTTTTTGCCTGCTGTACTGCCTCGTTGTCCTTCGGCATGACCGGCGGCGTGTCGTCCACTTCAACGTCACGCCCCACCCGACTGCCCGTTGGACGGCCCAGCAGATTGTCGAGGCGTTTCCGTATGACGAAGGGCCTCGCTTCATGATACGAGATCACGACGGGATCTACGGCGTCGACTTCCGCGAGCGTGTGAAACACATGGGTATCGAGGAAGTCGTCATCGCGTACCGGTCTCCCTGGCAAAGCCCCTACGTGGAACGTCTGATTGGCTCGATTCGTCGCGAGTGCTTGGATCACATGATCGTGCTCAACGAAGCCCACCTGCGCCGGATTCTGACGAGCTGCTTCGCGCACTATCACGAATCGCGGACTCATCTGTCGCTTGACCGCAACGCGCCGACTCCGCGTGAGGTCGAGCCACCGAGCCGCGGCCGTGTGATCGCCGTCCCGCAGGTTGGTGGGCTCCATCATC
>CAZDTB010000441.1:0-4180 GCA_964508075.1 uncultured Planctomycetales bacterium | reverse complement strand
CGAGCGAAATGTACTTTATCTTGCGGAAGACGAGGAGACCATTACCTTCTCCTAAACCATCCGTGGGTAACTGCAAACTGGACGCTACGCCAACGGTCCTGCGTGGGCGGGTGGCCCATCTATCACGCAGCGATGGGCGGGGGCGCGATTCTATGGCGGATCGGCCGCCGGACGGTCGCAGGTTCCCGGGCGACAGCGCGTCAGGCCGTCAATCCCCAATCCGCAATCGCCAATCGTCAATCGTCAACCGTCAATCCCCGTCCCCTTCCCACGTTCCCACTTTGTCACCTTGTCACTTTTTTGCTCGTGATTAACCGGTTGGAAAACGGTCCCAGACGGGTTCGGCCGGTGCGGGGTCAGGCCGCTACATTCGTCCGGGACAGAGCCCGGCAGCTACATTCGTCCGGGACAGAGCCCGGACGCTACGGTTCGGCCGGTGCGGGGCCGGGGCGACAGAGGTTCGGCCGGTGCGGGGCCCGGCCGCTACATTCGTCCGGCGAGGCGCCGGACGCTGCTGTTCCATGCCCGCGGCGGCGAGATCAAGGTGGTGCGTCAAGACGCACCCTACACAGGGGCCGGGAAGAGCTGGTCGACCGCCGCCAGATCGTCGCCGCTGAGGGGCCGGAACTCGGTCGAGGCGATGTTCTCCTCGACCTGCTCGACCTTGGTGGCGCCGATGATCACGCTGGTGACGGCGGCGTGCGAGAGCAGCCAGGAGATCACGAACTGCGCCATCGTCATTCCATTTCGCTGGGCGATGGGCTGGAGCTGGTCGACGCGGTCGACCAGGTCGCGGTTGACCTCCTGCATGAAGACGCTCATCTCCTCGTTGGCGGCGCGGCTGTCGGCGGGGACTTTTCCGCCGGAGTACTTGCCGGTCAGGATGCCCTGCTTGAGCGGGCTCCAGAGGAGCATGCCGAGCCGCTGGTCGACGCAGGCCTGCTGAACGCCGTTGGTCTCGATGTGGCGGGCGGCGATGCTGTACTCGGGCTGGTTTGAGACGGGCAGGTGGGCGTGCATGTCGCGGGCGAGGTCACAGGCGTTGTTGATCTGCTCGGCGGTCCACTCGCTGACGCCCCAGTAGAGGATCTTTCCCTGGCGGATCAGGTCCTCCATGGCGCGGATGACCTCGAACAGCTCGACCTCGGGATCGTAGCGGTGGCACTGGTAGAGGTCGATGTAGCTGGTTTGCAGGCGCTTGAGCGAGCCCTCGACGCTTTCGAGAATGTGCTTGCGCGACAGGCCGCGGTCGTTGATCGCGTCGCTCATCGGGAAGTAGCACTTGCTGGCAACGACGACGTCCTGCCGACGAAACGGGCTCAGCTCGCGCCCGTAGACCTTCTCCGCCTCGCCGCTGTGGTACACGTCGGCCGTGTCGAAGAAGTTGACGCCGAGATCGAAAGCCCGGCGGATGCACTTTCTCGAGATGGCTTCATCGACGCCCCCGCCGAAGGTCAGCCAACTGCCGAGTCCGATCTCCGAGAGTTTGATGCCGGCGTGTCCGAGTCTGCGGTATCTCATTGTCAGCGTGTCTCCCTGCTGGCAGTGTCAATCCCGGCGGTATTATGCCACAGCGTCAGCGCATCTGCGAGGGATCGCTCCGCAGGCGGCTGGCGTGGCTGAGGTGCCCGACCAGGAGGGTCAGGAACAGCAGCACGGCGAAGAGGAACACCGCCACAGCCATCCAGGCCATGAACTTGAAGCCGGTTGAGTCGGCCCCGAAGAGCCAGGCGTATTCTTCGAAGAACGCGATCGCCTGGGGGTCTCTGACATTGCTGCCGACGCCGTGAACCGCGTGGGCGAAGCCCGCGCGGGCGAACCAGGCGAAGGCGAGGCCGGCGCTGACGGCGACGGCGGCGACCGCCAGGCCGCCGGCTACGGCACCGCCGAAGACCGTTCCGCCGATCGCGAGTAGCCCAACCGCCAAGCCTCCCAGGCTGAGCGCGCCCACGGCTGCGGCCCCGATGGCAACGACGCCTATCGCCAGGCCGCCGACGGCGATCAGCCCGCGGCAGAAACCGCCGATCGCGAGCCACCCGGTGGCCTGGTCGCCGATGGCGATGATGCCGCGGGCCCGGCCGACCCGTTCCTCGTCGTGCGGTCCGATTGCGATGTGAACCAGCGGCAGGCCGAAGATGACGGTCGGAGAGGTGTAGCGGCGGCCAACGACCATCGACGGGCGTTCGAGCACCTCGACGATGGGCTGGCCGCATTCGGGGCACTTGCTGGATTCGGTCAGCCCCCTGAGCGAGTAGCCGCAGTTGCGACAATACGGATCGCGCGCCATGGTGCCTGCCTGCCGCGAGTCGTCCCGAAAACGTGATACACGCGATGGGGTTGGGACGCAATCCGTGCCGTGACCAATACAAAGGCGCTAACAGAACTCGGCAAGCCACGGCTTTCCGTCTGCCCGGTGCCGCGCAGGCCAAAGCCTGCGGCTCTTCGTGAAGGGTCTTGCGGCGCGCTCTAACCCTGCAACCCCGCACGGGCCGCGGCAATCAGCTTCCCAAGCTGCGTCATCCATTCCTCGAACTGTCCGGCGGAGTGGGCCCGGAAGGCGTCTTCCATCGTCTTGGCCAGCCTGCTGAGGTCGGCGTAGCCGTAGGAACCGCCGGCACCTTTGAACTGGTGAGCGAGCATGGTCAGGCGGTCCCAGTCGAGCTGGTCGTAGGCTTGCCGCAACGCGTCCATGCGACCGCTGAGACCGTCGACGAACTCCTCGACGAGGTCGGACATTTCCGGATCGTCCAATAGCAGGGCGGACACGAGTCTGTCGGGAATCGTCGCCTGCTCAGAGGTGCTCACGTACTGTCCTCACCAGCCTGTCCCGGCGGTCGCTACCCACGAACTGCCTGGCCCAGCAGGATGATCGGCGATATCGCGCCCGGGATAAAGCAGCGCCGGGGGCAAGTCGGCGCAGAATCGGCCCGGCAGCGAACATCGGCGTCGAGTATGACGTATTATCCCGGGGGTTCGGCTAAAATAACCCGATTCTCAAGGGTTAGCGTGCAAGCAGCGCAAAGGGAGCGCTCCAATGTGTGGTATCGTCGCTTACATCGGACAGCGGGACGCGTGTCCGCTGTTGATCGAGGGGCTCAAGCGGCTGGATTATCGGGGCTATGACTCGGCCGGAGTCGTCGTGGTGCGCGACGGAAAGCTGCACGTGCGTCGCGCCGCGGGCCGCATCGTCGAGCTGGAGCGGAAACTGGACGACGAGCTGGGCGCGGCGACCGTCGGCCTGGCACACACGCGCTGGGCCACGCACGGAGCCCCCACCGAGGCCAACGCCCATCCCCACCAGGATCAGAGCGGCCGGCTCGCGCTGGTCCACAACGGGATCATCGAGAACTTCCGCGTGCTCAAGCAGTTCCTGGAGGAGAAAGGCGTCGAGCTGAAGAGCGAGACCGATACGGAGGTGCTCGCGCAGCTTATCGGGCACTTGTACGAGGGTTCGCTCGAAGACGCCGTCCGCAAGGCGCTGCGCGAGGTGCGCGGCACGTTCGGGATCGCGGTGGTCCACGCCGACGAGCCGGACGTGATCGTGGCCGCCCGGCGGGGCAGCCCGCTGATCATAGGAATCGGAAAGGACGAGCACCTGATCGCGTCCGACGCGGCGGCGATCATCCAGCACACGTCGCGCGTGATTTACTTGTCGGATAACGAAGTGGCGGTCCTCGGCCGCGACGGGTTCCACACCACCACGCTCGACGCCGTCCGGGTGACGAAGGAGATTGAGGAAATCGAGTGGACGCTGGAGCAGCTCGAGCTGGGCGAGCACGAGCACTTCATGGCCAAGGAGATCTTCGAGCAGCCCGAGGCCCTGCGCAACTGCATGCGCGGTCGGATCGACCTCGATGAAGACCGCGTCGTGCTGGGCGGCCTCGCGCCCGTGGCCCGCGAGCTGATCAAGGCGAAACGGATCATCCTGACGGCGTGCGGAACCGCGTGGCACGCCGGGCTGGTTGGCGAGTACCTAATCGAGGAGCTGGCCCGCATCCCGTGCGAGACCGAATACGCCAGCGAGTTTCGCTACCGCAACCCGATCGTCGAGGACGGCACCGCGATCATCGCCATCTCGCAGAGCGGCGAGACGATCGATACGCTGGCTGCCCTGCGCGAGGGCCGGGAAAAGGGCGCGATGGTGATCGGGATCGTCAACTCGGTCGGTTCGACCATCGCG
>CAZDTB010000440.1:0-4197 GCA_964508075.1 uncultured Planctomycetales bacterium | reverse complement strand
CCACCGCCGCACCGTCCTCCACGCCCATGACGAGAAGAACGCGGCGGCTCAGGGCGATAAGGTCGAGATCATGATGTGCCGCCCGCTCAGCAAGACCAAGTGTTGGCGACTGGTCCGGATCGTCGACCGGGCGCCGCGGGGGGGTGCGGCGTGATCCAGTCCTACAGTTACCTCGACGTCGCCGACAACACCGGCGCCAAGCGGCTCCAGTGTATCCAGGTCCTCAAGGGCTCGTCGGCACGCAAGGGCAATAAGCGGCTGATTACCGGCGGCGTCGGGGACATCGCGGTCTGCTCCGTAAAGGCCGCCCTGCCCGCCGCCGACATCAAGAAGGGCGACAAGATCCGCTGCGTGATCGTCCGCACGAAGTATCCCACCCGCCGCAACGATGGCACCTACGTCCGCTTCGACAGCAACGCGGCGGTGATCATCGACGAGGATGGGAACCCCAAAGGCTCCCGCGTATTCGGGGCCGTGGCCCGCGAGCTGCGTGAAAAGAACTTCACCAAGATCATCTCGTTGGCTGAGGAGGTGTGGTAACCATGGCGGCACGCGTCCGGAAAGACGACATCGTTGAAGTGATCGCCGGTGACAACAAGGGTGCCCAGGGCAAGGTGCTGAAGGTCTTCACGGACAAGCAGCGTGTGCTGGTCGAAGGCGTCAACGTGGTCTACCGCCACGTCCGCCGCAGCCGGCAGCACCCCCAGGGCGGGCGGATTCGCCGGGAAGCCCCGATCCACACCTCCAACGTGCAGCCGATCGACCCCAAGACCGGCCAGGGCACGCGCGTGCGCTTCCAGGTCGAGCGTGACCGGGCCGGCCGGATCGCCGCGAAGCGGCGGGGCAGCCTGGCCGGAACCGTCCTGAGTGAGGTGACCCGCGGCAAGCGGAAGCAACCGGCGGCCGGGAGTAGCTGATGGCACGATTGCTCGAAAGATACAAGACCGAGGTGGTTGACCGGCTCAAGCAGGAATTGGGCCGCGACAACGCACTGGCGATCCCGAAGCTCCAGAAGATCGTCGTTTCGGCCGGCTTGGGCAAGGCGGTGCAGGAGGGCATCTCCAAGGCCGCCGAGACCCGGCGCTTCACCGAGGCCCGGGAGCACATGGGCACGATCACCGGGCAGCGTCCCGTGCTGACCAAGGCCCGCAAGAGTGTCTCGAACTTCAAGGTGCGTAAGGGTTACGACGTTGGTCTGAAGGTGACCTTACGCAGCAAGCGATTGTACGAATTCCTCGATCGGCTGATCGCGCTGGCCATTCCGCGCGTGCGCGACTTCCGCGGGCTGGATCCGTCCAGCTTCGACGGCCACGGCAACTACGGGCTGGGCCTCCCCGAGTATGGGGTCTTCCCCGAGATCAACCCGGACAAGGTGACCTATCAGCAGGGCATGAACATTACGATCTGTACCTCGGCCGGCAACGACGCCGAAGCCCGGCAACTGCTCACGCATCTGGGCATGCCGTTTAGGAGCTAAGGGATCCGATGGCTCGACTGGCACTGAAGCTGAAAGCGAAGCGCAAGCCAAAGTATGCTGTGCGGGCTTATACGCGCTGCGAACTGTGTGGCCGCCCCCGCGCCGTCTACCGGAAGTTCCGCATTTGTCGGATATGCTTTCGGGTACTGGCCAATCAGGGACGAATCCCGGGCGTGCGCAAGGCTAGTTGGTGAGGATGATGGCCCATGGCAACTTCTGATCCGATCGCTGACATGCTGACCCGCATCCGCAACGCCACGCGCGTCCGCCTGACGCGCCTGCATGCCAAGCGCAGCAAGGTCTGCCTCGGCATCGCACGCGTGCTCAAGGAGGAAGGCTATATCACTGACTTCGATTCGATCGACGACACCAACCAGGGTGAGATTCGCATCGATCTGAAATACGGTGAGCGTGGCGAACAGGTGATCCAGAACCTCAAGCGCGCCAGCCGTCCCGGACGTCGGGTTTACTGCACCGCCCGGGATCTGCCGCGCGTGCTCGACGGCCTGGGCATCGCGATCGTCTCGACCAGCCACGGCGTCCTGAGCGACCGGCAATGCCGGGAGCTCAACGTCGGCGGGGAACTGTTGTGTACGATATGGTGATTCGATGTCACGCATAGGAAAGAAACCGGTCCCCCTCCCGGCCGGCGTCCAGGCGCGCATCGTCGGCCGCGACCTGAAGGTCTCCGGCCCGAAGGGCGAGCTGAACTGGACCACCCCCGACCCGATCGAGGTCAAGCTCGATCACGACAACGTCGTGGTGACCCGCCCCGACGATCAACCACGCCACCGCGCTCTGCACGGCCTGACGCGTGCCCTGATCGCGAACATGGTCGCGGGCGTCACCAAGGGATATGAGATCAAGATGGAAGTCTACGGCACCGGTTACAGCGCCAAGAAGCAGGGCACGCAGCTTTGGCTGAACGTCGGCTTTCCCGGCCGCGGCCACAACCGGCCGGCCCAGTTCATGGTCGACATCCCCCCCGGCATCGAGGTCGACATCCAGGCGGAGGCCGCCCGCGGCGATAGCGACCCCGCCCGGTTCAGCGTCAAGGGAATCGATAAGCAGGCCGTCGGCCAGTTCGCCGCCGAGCTGCGTAAGCTCCGCAAGCCCGAACCGTACAAGGGCAAGGGCATTCGCTACGCCGGTGAGCAGATCCGCCGCAAGGCCGGGAAGGTCTTCGCCAGCGGCGGGGCCTAGTCGCGCCGGCAGGAAGGACGGACGGTATGAGAGTGGAACTGATCAAGAGTGCTCGGCGGGCCCGACGCAAGAAACGCATCCGCAAGAAGCTCTCCGGCACGCCGCGGATGCCACGCCTCGCGGTCTACCGCTCGCACCGCAACATCGGTGCGCAGATCATCGACGATCTGAGCGGGCGTACGCTCTGCGGGCTGTCCACGTTGGCCAAGGAGCTTCGCGGCCAGTTCTCTTATGCCGGGAATGCCAAGGCGGCCGCGGCGCTCGGAAAAACGCTGGGCGAGAAAGCCAAGTCGCTCGGCATCGAGCAGGTGTGTTTCGACCGCGGCGGCTGCGCGTACCACGGCCGGGTGAAAGCCCTGGCCGACGCAGCCCGCGAAGCCGGTCTTAGGTTCTAGAACCCAGGGTACCAGAATATGGCATCGGCGGTGAGATCCAGACAACCCGGGCGCGGAAGAGGAAGACCGAGAGCGAGAGTCCCAGAGGAGCGCGACGAGCAAGGCCTCGAGGATGTCCTGGTCAAGCTCTTTCGCTGTGCCACAGTCGTCAAAGGCGGGCGACGCTTCTCATTTGGCGCGGTGGTCGTGGTCGGCGACCGCCGGGGCAAGGTCGGCTATGGCTACGGCAAGGCCAACGAGGTCCCGCCCGCGGTCGAGAAAGGCATCAAGCAGGCCAAGCGTCGCCTAATGGACGTCCCCCTGCGCGGCACGACCATCCCGCACCGCGTGATCGGCCGCTATGGCGCCAGCCGCATCGTGCTGATTCCTGCCGGCGAAGGTACCGGCGTGATTGCCGGCGCCGCCGCTCGCTCGGTGCTCGAGCTGGCGGGCGTCAAGGACGTGCTGACCAAGTGCTACGGCTCGACCGCGGCTAAGAATCTCGTGAAAGCGACCATCGACGGCCTGAAGCAGCTCCGCACACGACTACAGATCGAGCAACTCCGCGGCGTGAAGCTCGACCTCCCACCCGAACCGGAACCCAAGCCCCAACCGATCGAGGCCTACGTCGACAAGCGACCCGACGACAAGATGGACGAGGCGATCACCGACGAGACCGCTGAAACCACCGACAACGACGCCGACCAGACGGCGCCGCAGGATGAGTCTCATGATGCTGAGTGACATCACCAGGGAGGCCGGCCACCACAAACGGCGTAGACGCGTCGGCCGCGGCGAGAGCAGCGGCCGAGGCAAGACCGCCGGCCGCGGCCACAAGGGCTGCCAATCGCGTTCGGGCGGGGGCGTGCACCCGCTCTCCGAAGGCGGCCAGATGCCGATCTTCCGCCGACTGCCCAAACGCGGCTTCAGCAACTACAACTTCCGCCATGAGTTTGCGATCGTCAACGTCGCGGAGCTCGAACGTTGCTTCGCCGACGGCGACACGGTCGATCCCGACGTGCTCAAGAAGCTGCGCCTGATCCAGGGACCTGCCCCGCGCGTCAAGATCCTGGCCAAGGGAAGCCTCGCCAGGAAGCTGACCGTCGAGGCCCACGCGTTCAGCGCCAAGGCCCGCGAAGTGAT
>CAZDTB010000439.1:0-4202 GCA_964508075.1 uncultured Planctomycetales bacterium | reverse complement strand
CGCTCTCCGCGCTCTCTGCGGTATGAATAGTCCGGGCTAAGCGGTCGGAGACCGGTCCCACCGGAGCTGTGAAACACGCTCTTAACCTTCGATGCTCAGCGAAGGGTTCTCAGACTCGTCCGGGCCGGACGGGGCGGTCGGCGGTTTCGACGCCGTTGGCGGCGATGACTTGGCAAGCTTCTCGATCAACATCGCCCAGGTCTCCCGCTGGTGACGCAGAATCCGCAGGGCATCCTCGGCGGCGTGCAGGTCGCGGTGAACGTTGGCGTCGATCAGCCGGCGGAAGATGAAGTTGTACAACGCCGCCATCTGGTCCACCAGCTCCGGATTCACCTCGCGGCGCAGCCCGTTGTTGAGCTCCAGAACGATCCGCTGGGCCCGCTCGAACCCGTTGAAGGCTCCCTCGCTATCGTTGCGCTGCAAGGCCTCCTTACCGCGCAGCGCGAAGCGAATCGCGCCGTCGAAGAGCATCAACTGCAACTGCTCCGGCGGGGCCGTCATGACCGCGCTCTTCAGGTATTCCCGTGACGCCTTGGCCGAAGGATTCATGTCGAATGTATCGGTTCCTATCCACCTCGGTGCAAATCGGCCGCCGGACCGTCCGGCGGGCCCGATATTCCCGCTACTACGCGCTGCTCCCGGATGCCCAGGAGTCTGCCAACGACGAGAGTTGCTCCAAGGCGGTCTGCTGCGACTGCAACCGGGCCAGCGCCGCCTCCATCACCAGAAACTCCCGCATCAACTGCTCGGCCTTGCGATCGAGACGGTCGTTCAGCACGTCTACCCGGTCGGCGATCTGCTCCCGCTGGGTTTCGAGCGTGTTCTCCCGGCGATCGATCATGCCGCCCGTCTCGGTGATCGCTTGGAGCTGCTCCTTCATCAGGGCGGCCATCCCGGATTCCTCGTCCGTGAAGAATTGGATCACCTCTTCGGGATTGTCCTCGAGCGCGTCGAGCAGCTTCTGCTCGTCAAACTCCAGCCGGCCGTTCCGCAGCCGCACCCCGAGGTCGCCCAGCCGTTGGAGGTCGCCGGCGGCGCCCGGCAGGCGTTCGATCACCATCCGCATCAGCCGCCGCTCGACCATCCGGAGCGTGCCCTCGCCGAGCAGGATGCCGGCCGTCTCGGTCTCGGGGTCGTAGTCGCTGAGCTCGTCGATGCGGTCGATCGCCGAGTTGAATCCGTCGATCAGGTTTCGGAATGTCTCGACGACGCTCTCGGTGTCACGGCTGATGGTTATGGTGACCGGCTCATCGGAAACGCCGACCAGGTCGATCGTCAGCCCGGGTACCACGTCGGTCAGCGTATTGCTCGAGCTGGTGATCAGCACACCCGAGTCGGGGTTACTGCCCAGTACGACCTTGGCGTCCTGAGCGGAGCTGAGCGTAGTGAAATCGAGCCCGTCGACCAGCAGCTCCCCCGCCAGCCCGGTCGTCGCCGCAGAGATCTGCAGCCGGTACGGCGAGATCTCGGTTCCGTCGTTGAGGATGCTGGCGGTGGCGAGACCGTCGCGCTCGTTGATCATGTTGACCACATCTTCGAGCGTTTCGTTGCCGCTGAGCTCGATGTTGATCTCGTAGCTGCCGTCGATCACGCCGTCTTCGGACCCGCCGAGCAGGTTCAGGTCGCGCGCGGTCGTCCCGGTCTGGTCGGCGATCTCCGGGTCGAAGGGCCCGCCGGCCGTGTCCTCGAGCAGCAGTCCGTCGCCGGTGTCGTTGATCCGGGCGGTGATGCCGAGCGACTCGCCGCTGGCGAGGGTTGCGCTGTTGATGTTGTCGATCACGTCCTGGAGGGTTTCGACCCGGCCAATGGCCAGGTTTACGGTCGCCGACAGCCCGTGCGAGTTGGTCAGCCTGATCGTGCCGAGCGTTACGCCGCGGCCGTTGTTCAGCTCGTCGAGGCGCGTCGCCTCATTGACGTACCGAAGTTGCAGATTGTCACTGCGCAGCCGGGCGGCGGGCTCCGCCTGGGCGAGGCCCGTGTCGGCGGCGAAAGTCCCGTAACCGGGAACATCGCTGATCGAGATTTCCGACGTGCCGTCGATGCTCTCGATCATCAGCCGCGTCCCGGTATGGTCATAACCGGCCTCGATGCCAAGCTCCTCCGCCTCGGCGGCCTGGTTGATCCGGTCAATGACCTGCTGCAAGGTTTCGGCCCCGCTCAGATCGAGCGTTACGCTCTGCCCGCCGACCTGGATGTTGATCCGGCCCGGCTCGAGCCCTTGCCCGCCGTTGAGCGAGCTGAGCAGTGCGCTGTCGATGCCGCCGATCACCCGCCGCCCGCTGACCGGACCGTCCTGCACGTCTTCCGTGAAGCCGAGGTCAAACAGGGCCTGGGAGTCGTTGATGGCGACCAGCTCCGCCGATGCGCCGCCGTTGATCACCAACCGCGTTCCGTCGATCGAGGCGGTCACGCTGCCGTCATTTCCGCTGGCGTGATTGATGGCGGCGATCACAGCGCCGAGGGTATCCACGTGCAGGATTCCGTCGCCGTCAATCCTGCCGGATTCGCTCTCACCGTCGATGCCCAAGTCGCGGGCGGCGTGGCCGGTGAGGTCCTCGATCCTCAGCGGCCTATCGCTGTCGTTGTCGGAATAGCTGATCAACAGGCGATTGTCGGCCAGCGTGACCGTGACGCCCTCAACCGCGCCCTCGATGGCCTGCTTGATCTCGCCCACCGTGCTCAGGCCGGTCAGGTCGACTTCGTGGGTTTGCTCCTGGCCGGCGGCGTCCTCGGTCGTGATGCGAACGCGTCCCAGCTCGACCCCCTGGCCGCGGTTGAGCCGTTCCAGCCGCGTGTCGCTCTTGAGAATCTCGCTCAGCTCGATCGTGATCCCGTTGATCGTGAAGTCGCCGCCGGCCCGCGCGCGGCGAACTCCGTTTGAGTCGTTCAGCGCCCACAGCGGTGTCGAGCTGGCCAGGTAAACCAGCTCGCTCCCCTCGATCCGCCCACCCGCGTCGTACGTTCGGCCGGGACCGAAGCCCAGGTCCTCGGCCGTGTGTGCGCCGTCCACCTCGCGAACCCGCAGCGCTCCTCCGGTGGTCTCCGTCAAGACCAGCCCGTCGCCGTGCACCTCCGCGTGCACGTTCACGTCGGCTGCGTTGATGCGCTCGACCACGTCGGCGAGCGTGACGGCGTCGCTGATGTTGATGGTGGCCGAGCTCTCGTCGCCGTCGATCAGCTCGAACGATCCGCGCTGCACGCCGCTGAAGCCGTTCAGCTCGTCCAGCTGCGTCTGGGCGTTGACCCGCGCCCGGGCCGATTCGATCAAGACCTCACCCGGGTCGAGCTGCGCGTCGGGCGCGCCGAAGCCGCGGCTGACCAGTTGATGCGTCGTGGCCAGCGAGCGAACGATGAAGCTGTACGATCCGGGCACGGCCTTGCTGTTAGCCGTGACGCCGAGCACGTCGCTATTTGAGGAGCTGGCGCTGTTGGCCAGGAAGAAACTTCGCGTGGCCAGCGAATTCACGTACGACAGCATCGCGCTGATCCGCGCGGAAATGTCCAGATACGCCGTTCTTTGCGCGTCGATGTTGCCGATCCGCGTCAGGAGCCGGTCGCGCGGCGCCGCCTCGATCGCGATCAACTGCTCGACCAGGCTGTTGAAGTCGATGCCGGAAATCAAGCCTACGCCTGAAGATATCGTGCCCACGGCGTTCCTCCCTGGGGAACCGGCGCAACATCGGCGACCTCACCGGGCCGCCGTCGGTTTTCATCGGCCAGCAAGGGGGCAAGCTCGATGCCAGAGCAGGCGCGAACTCAGAGATTATGGGTGTCGTGTGCGGTGCCCGGGTTCCGTACGTGCCGGCCGGCAACTCCTCTCGTGAAGAGTCGCGGGTCTGAAGCCCGCGTGGCGCCACTGGTCCGCGGGGGTGCCACCGGCGGCTGGTCCGCGGGGGTGCCGCGGGGGTGCCACTGGCGGCTTGTCCGCCAGTGCCCTTGCGGCGTGCCGCACCAGCGGATCCGCCGGTACTATTCCCGGGGCCGCCGATAGGATGAGCAGGCCGGTCGGGAGGCCGGATGCAGGCTGATTTCCCGCGGGGTGCGTGACTGGGCCGGTTTCACAAAGTCTGTAGCGGCCGAGCCCTGTATCGGCCGTGGACGTCGACGTCCGGTGCGGGGCCCGGACGCTACATGAGAAGCCGGCACGCGGCGGCGCACGCCGACGGGGAGAGTTTGACCACGCCGAAGGAGACGACCGATGA
>CAZDTB010000438.1:0-4213 GCA_964508075.1 uncultured Planctomycetales bacterium | reverse complement strand
AGGCGAGCCTGGCCGTCGCTTCGTCCAGCCTACGGCCGGTACGGGGCCCGGCCGCTACATCGTCCGCAGGTCCGGCGGTGGCGCGCCCTTCGTCGCTTCGTCGCTCCGTCGCTTCGTCGCTTCTCAGGATCGGATACCGGTAGTGCCACAGGTTGCTCTGCACCGTCTCGTAGATGATCTCGTCGTCGGAGACGGCGGTCTGGAGATGGGCGTCCCAGTTCACCAGCCGCAGCCCGCGATAGATCAGCCCGTCCTTGAACCACTGGAAGAAAACCTCATAGACCGCTTTGGCGCAGACTTCGTCCAGCGTGAAGCGCGTCCGCTGCCAGTCGCACGAGCAGCCGATCCGCCGGAGTTGCTCCAGAATCCGTCCGCCGTACTTGTCCTTCCACTCCCAGATCCGCTTGACGAGCCCTTCGCGGCCGATCTCGTGCCGGGTCAGATTCTCGTCCTCTTTCAGACGCTTCTCGACCACCGCCTGCGTCGCGATGCCGGCGTGATCGGTTCCGGGCATCCACATCGCGTTGTAGCCGCACATCCGCTTGTGACGGATCAGGATGTCCTGGATGGTGTTGTTCAGCGCGTGGCCGAGGTGGAGCGAGCCGGTCACATTCGGCAGCGGAATGTCGATAACGTACGGCTTGCGATCCGGATCGGGCTCGGCGTGGAAATACCCGCCCGCTTCCCAGAACTTGTAGATCTCCGGCTCGATCGAATGCGGATCGTAGCTCCCACCGTTACTCATGCCAGCTCCAGCGCGCGCGCAACAACAAACTCAGCCGGTTCCCATCCGGGTCCTGGGGTGCTACGGGCAGCTTGACTGCCCGTGGCAGCACTGGCGGACGAGCCGCCAGTGGCACGCCATAACCCACCCGAGATGGGATGGGCTCCTGCGCCGAGACGACGCAGATCGCTCTTAACGGCGCAATTGTCCTAACCGTCCAATTATGCGATATCGGCCGTCGTGGTCGTTTCGGACACAATCAGATTTGGCGATTCTCTCGCAGCCCGACCGGCGGGGCAAGGATCTCGGACAAGATGAACGCCGTCCGCAACCCTGATCGGCCCCCCAGCAGCCGCCGCACGCGTTCGCCTTGGCCCGGGCCGCGGGGAACCCGCTTTGCGACAACGCTCGGCGCGCCGAACTCCGACGGCAGAGTCACCAGCTCCTCAGCCCTCGACTCCCCGTCCACGGCCTCTGCGGTAAGCGCGTCGGGCTCGGTGATAAACGCGGGGTGGGTGACCGGAAACCCCGGCAGCGGGCTGGGTCGCGCCTCGACCAGTCGGCGCGGAACCTGGGCAGGCCGCGCTCCGGGGGGGCGCGCCACGCGAGGTGTCGGCGCCGGTCGTGGCCGCGGTGGTCGCGCCTCGAGAAACGTGGGGGCCGAGCGTGGCGGCCGCGGGGCCATGGGGACGCGCGGCGGCGCGGTTTGGCGCGCCTTCGGGGCCCGTCCTTGCCGCTGACGGCGCTTCGCCTCCTCGGCCTGCTCCTTCTTCTTCTTGCCGAAGAGCGCTCCGATCACGCTCAGGGCCGCGAAGATCAGGTAGTACCAGATCCGCGAATCAATTTTAGGGCCATCGCCCTGCAACAAGGTCATCATGTTCCACTCGCGAAGCCGTGCGGCCGGTTACTTCTTCTCGCCCGAGTCGGGCTTCTCCTCGCCGGCGATCCGCTGGCGCATGCCGGTGTCGGCCTGAATGTTCTGGAACTTGTAGTAGTCAAGGATGCCCAGGTTGCCACTGCGAAACGCGTCGGCCATCGCCCTGGGAACCTCCGCCTCGGCCAGCACGACCAGGGCGCGGTTCTCGGCGACCTTTGCGATGTTCTCCTGCTCCTGGGCGATGGCCATCGCCCGGCGCTTCTCGGCCTCGGCCTGAAAACGCTTCTTGTCCGCTTCGGCCTGATCGGCCTGCAAGCGGGCGCCGATGTTCACCCCAACGTCCACGTCGGCGATGTCGATCGAGAGAATCTCGTACGCCGTCCCCGCGTCCAGTCCTTTGCCCAGCACCGCCTTGGAGATCTTGTCCGGGTTCTCGAGCACGGCTTTGTGCGTGTCGGCCGAGCCGATCGCGGAGACGATACCCTCGCCGACGCGGGCGATGACGGTCTCCTCGGTGGCACCACCGACCAGCCGCTCGATGCACGTCCGCACGGTGACGCGGGCGCGGGCCTTGAGCTGGATGCCGTCCTTGGCGACGGCGTCGATCGTCGCCCGGCCCGTTTGCGGATTCGGACAATCGATCACCTTCGGGTTCACGCTGGTGTTGACGGCGTCGACGATGTCGCGCCCCGCCAGGTCGATCGCGCAGGCGGTCCGAAAGTCCAGCGGAATCTTGGCGCGCTGCGCCGAGATCAACGCCTGCACGACGTTTTGCACGCGCCCGCGGGCGAGGTAATGGTTCTCTAGATCGTCGGTCCTGATGTCCGTCAGACCGGCCTTCCAGGCCTGGATCTTGGTGTAGACGATGATGCTGCCGTTGACCTTGCGCAGCCACATCCCCAGCAGCTCGCGCATGCTGACCTGGGCCTTGGCCGACCAGGCAGTCACCCACAGGCGACCGAAGTTCACGGTCAGCACGAACGCCGCCAAGCCGACAATGACCCCAACGACGAGGATTCCGATCCCAAGCCAACTCATTGATCATCCCTTTCCGAAATGCCAACCCGCTCTCACGCTTCGTCCGGCAAGGGCCGCACGACCACCTTCGGGCCTTCGTGGGCGATGACCTGGACCCGGCCACCGGCGTCAACATATTCGCCCTGGCTCTGCACGTCCACCACCGTCTGTCCGAAACGCGCCTGTCCGCCGGGCCGCAGGTCGCCCGTTACGATCCCGATGTCGCCCACCAGCGCGATGTCCGGATGTGGGTCGGGAACCGCCAGCGCCGCCGCGTCTTCCGGATTGGCGAGGACCAGCCGGCGGCCAAACGGCATGCTCGGCAGATAGCGCGCCAGCAGCGCGATCCCGGTCACGGCGATGATGACGCTGCTGGCTAGGACGATGATCCCCAACTCCAACGCCTCCCAGGTGCCCTTCAGATCGGGCCAGGAGAACCGTGGCGCCCCCGGCTCGGCCGGCACGAACGATCCCACCAGCGCCACGATGATCAGCACGATGCCGCAAACCCCCGCCAGGCCGAAGCCCGGTATCAGGAAGATCTCGACCGCCAGCAGCGCCAGACCGATCACCAGCACCGCGATCGTCCAGATATCCGCCAACCCGGCGGCGTACGGGGCCCCCAGGAAGATGGCCAGGGCCACCAGGGCGGTCACGCCGGGCACGATCAGCCCCGGCGACTGGAACTCGATGTACGCCCCCATCAGCATGATCACGAACAGGATCCCGCGCACCAGCGGGCTGTTGAGCCACATCGCGAACTTCTCCCACCCATTGGCCTCGGCCCGCTCAAGCAACTCAGACAGGCCAAGGTGCTCACCCACTTGTTGCAGGTCGCTCGCAATTGCGCTGGCGAAGCCGTATACGAGGGCTTCGCTCTCGGAAAGCGTGAGCAGCTCGCCTTCCTGGTCGGTCGGCGTCTTCGCCGGAACCTCCTTGCCCGTGCGCGGATCGACGTACGTTTCCACCACCCGCCACTGCCGCTCCTCGGCGTCGGGGTCGTCGATGAACTCCTTTTTCTTGTTGGCGTCCACGAATTTCCGCTCGCCGCTCTCGATGTTCTCCAGCCACCAGACTTCGACGCCCACGGTGACCATCGCCTGGCACAGCAAGGGGTCATAATCGTTGCGGATGGCCGAATCGCGGAATTCCTGGAGGATTGGACTCTCGGCCTTGGCTCGCTCGGTTTCGCCTAGCTCCGTCATCCCGCCGACCGGGCTGATCATGATCGGGGCACAGTCGCCGATCGACGCCGACGAGCTCATCAGGATTTCCTGAGCCGCGACCGAAATCAGCGCCCCGGCGCTGTAGGCCTGGTCGTTGACCCACGCGACGGTGCGAATTCCTTCGTCCGGGAGCTTCTTGATCAGCTTGGAAATGTCGAGCGCGCTGGTCACCAGCCCGCCGGGCGTGTCCATCTCGAAGATCGCCAGGTCGACGCCCGCGGCACGCGCTTCGTCGAGTCGCCGCTCGATGCTGCGGCGCAGCACGTCGTTGATCATGCCCTTGATCGGGATCACGACGGCTTTGGATGCCGGCTGCTCTTCCTGTCCGACCAGCGGCATCGTACAGACCAGGAGCAGCGCCAGCACGCA
>CAZDTB010000437.1:0-4220 GCA_964508075.1 uncultured Planctomycetales bacterium | reverse complement strand
GCGGTGCTCGCGCTGCTGATCCAGGTCGTCATTTACGCGCTGGGCTGAGCCCGGGCTGGGATGGATGGACTACGTTAACGTGCCCTGCCGGCCTACAATGCGTCCGGCCGTACACGCCAGCGACCGGCCGTCGACTCCGATGCAGCGAGGCTGGCAACTCAAACGGAACAGGGAGATATGTCGTGATCAGTATCGGGTTCGCCGTCGGAAACGTTCTTGCCGTCGCCCTCTTTGGGGGCATGCTGCCCGAGGGAAACCCGCCGGAGATGGAGGTGACCAGCGTGCAGGTCAGCATCGTTGCGGAGGAGTTGGCCGACAGCCCCGCCAGTCCGATGGTCTGCGGGAATTTCGTCGAGTCCGGCTTTGGCCGCCAAGTCGAAGGAATGTGGGCCGAGATGTTCTTCAACCGCAGTTTCGAGACCATCCCGCCGTACACGCGGGCCAACTACGACTCGCGCGGCTGCGGGCCGGAGACCGAGGTCGAGCAGCAACCCTGGTGGCACAGCGGCTATGAAGAACCGCCTTGGGAGCTGGCGCCCGGGAACCCGAAGGCCGAGTGGGCCACGGTCGAGCACGTCAGCTTCTGGAAGGGACAGCGCGCCGGCTGGCTCAGGAACGAGAGCACCGAGCAATGGGCGGGGTTCGCACAACGCGGCATTCACCTGCGCAAGGGCGAGCGCTACACGTTCTCCGGCATGCTGCGGACCGGCGCGCACACCTGGGACACGGCCCCCGACGATCGCTCGGTCGACGCCGAGATTCGCTTCTACGCGGAGGGCGATTGGTCCCAGCCAATCCTGACGCGCACGCTCCATAACATTCGCAAAGCCTTCGAGCGTCACGAGTGCACCTTCGACAACCCGGACTTCGACGGCCAGGCCACGTTCAGCATCTGGATCCCCCCCGAATCCAACCTTGGCGCCGACGACCTCTCGCTAATGCCGGCCTCGAACTTGCACGGCTGGCGGGCGGATGTCATCGAAGTGTCCCGACGCGTGAACGCGCGCATCATCCGCTGGCCCGGCGGCTGCTTCGCATCGTTCTATCGCTGGCGTGAGGGGATCGGCGACCGGTCGGAACGGGGACCGACGGCGAGCCCCTTCTGGGGCGGGCTATATGACAATGATGTCGGCACGCCGGAGTTTGTTCAGTTCTGCCGACTGGTCGGCACCGAACCGTTCATCTGTGTGAACGTGCTCACCGGCGATGCGGACGAGGCGGCCGATTGGGTCGCCTACTGCAATGCGCCGCCAACGCACCCGATTGGGAAGCTGCGGGCGCGTGACGGCTTCGCCGAGCCGTTCGGCGTGAAGTACTGGGAACTGGATAACGAGACGTCCCGCCGTTTCACCGTGAATCAGTACGCGCAACGTTGCGTCGAGTTTGCCCGCGGTATGAAGGCGGTTGATCCGACGATCGAGATAGCCATCGTCGGATACGACTCGTACCGGGCGTCGATCGGCGAGTTGCTGGACGGCGCGGGCGCGCACATCGACTACGTCGTGGACCGGGCGATCGACGAGGACACGCTGCGCCGCGACCTTGATGTGATCCGGACGTACAACGAGAAGCAGGGCACGCGCATCCGACTGTGCAACACCGAGTGGCCGGCACCGGAATACGACGTGCCGCCGACCGTGGACCGCGACGAGCTCGAGAAGATCACGACCGCGAAAGGTCGCCGGCGCTGCTGGTACAGCGCCCTCAACGTCGCCAAAACGCTGCTGACGTTCCAGCGGCTCGGCGGCGATTTCGCCTTCTCGAACTTCAACAACTTCGCAAACACCTGGGGGCAAAACGTGATCGAGTGCCCCAAGGACGCGGCTTACCTCGCGCCGGCCGGACACGTGTTCGAGCTGTTCTCACGCTCGCCCGCCGGCTGGCCGTTGAGGCTGGAGATCAGCAAGCCGCGCGAGAACGTGGTCGTTCAGGCGGCGTGGAACGAGTCCCGCACGGCCTTGTGCCTGGTCGTGCTCAACTACAACGCCGAAGAAGTGCCCCTGCGTTTCGCACTCGGACAGCTTGGCAAACGTTTCGCGAACTGCGAATGCACGGTCATGCGGGCTGAGTCGCTGACCGCGTACAACACGCCCGCCAACCCGTGCATCGTCCAGCGTGAGGATTCGACGCAAACGCTCAGCAACGCCGCGACGTACGAGATCACGGCCGCCCCGTTCTCGCTCATTCACGCGGTTCTGAAGTAGCTGGCGACGTGTGCGGCGAGATACTCTCGCCAAGCGGTCCGTCGTCTGGCCGACTCAGGGCGGCTCCCGGTCCGGCGGGAGTCGGCGCGAATAATCGCTCAGGTTCTGTAACATTTGGTTTGGGGTGGCTAAAATAAGCGGATTAAGACGGTGACGTGCATTCCGGCCCCGCCTCGCCGCTGAAAGAGACATAACGCCTGTTGTAACAAGGCTTTATCGCTGGCCTTCGTAAAGTCGCGCCTGGGCTTTTGTACGGCGGCGAGCGAACGGCTTCGGGATTTCGCTTGCTATTGCTCTCGCGTCGAGTATATTCGACGAAGGAAACAGGCGAGTGTGGACGACCGGAACGTGACGACGAGTCTGCTTCCCATCTGCGGCCGGTCAGCGGGAGACGGCGCGAGCTGCGCAAGCTGAGTGATTACCTTGCGCCAGCTCCGTACAAGTCTGCTCCGGAGGCCAACTCGGAGCCGATCACGGCTCCGCCGGAGAGCGCGCCGCTGCGACGACTGGTCATGCGGAACTGATCTCAGCCCGTCACGAGGAGTCAGCCATGGCCGGCAGAGTTCGGAATGCGCGCGCTTTCACGTTGATTGAACTGCTGGTGGTCGTTGCGATCATCGTGCTGCTGATCGCGATCTTGCTGCCCACGCTGTCGAGAGCGCGGGCTCAGACCCGCATGGCGGTGTGCAAGTCCAACCTGCGCGAGTACGGCAAAGCAAGCGCCTACTACCTGGCCGACTACAACGACGTGTTCCCGCCGCACGTCCACGAATGGGAAAACACGCCGGACGGCATGGGCTACCCGCACTGGTTCAACCTGCTGGACTTCTACTGGTTCGGGGAGTTCATTCTGCCCAATCAGGAGTTGCAGGCCAGCGAGCAGCAGCTCCGCATCGCGCGCTGCCCCGACCTCGAAGCCAGCCGCCAGGATGGGGACTCCGAGTGGGAGTGGGAGTACAGCCACCGCTACATCGGCTACGGGTACAACGCCTACTGGCTGGGGCTCTACGCGTGGGGAGAGGGCGTCGTCGGTTTCTGGCCCAATGCCGAGACCCACCGCTGGACCAAGATCACAGATGTTCTCAGGCCGGGGCAGTGTATACAGTTTGCCGACAGCAGTCCGGCCGATTACGAGGGCGGGATGTACTCCTCAACGCTCATGTACCCCTTTATGGCCAGCCTCGGCGAGGGTGTGGCCACGCGTCACTTCGCGACCGGTAACAACACGGTACGCTACCAATACCGGGCTGACACTTTCTGGTACCCGGACGGCCAGGGCAATATCTGCTACGTCGACGGTCACGTGGACGATCGCCGCTCCGAGGACGTCAACGATATCATCCAACGCCGGTACCTCTGGGACCACAAGCAAAGGGTCGGCGGGCTCTATAGTGCGAACGAGGGGGACGACCCGCATGGTCCCCCCCCCTGAGCAGCGCGACCAGTCGCCTGAGTTTGCCACGTCATTCGTCGTAACCTAGTTGAGCCAGCACGCGCTCGGTGTCGCGCAGGAAAGGTTCGACCGAGAGCGGTTTGCCGACCGCACGCTCCATCCACACGTCCGGCGTGAACCGGCCGATCGCGTACCAGCGTTTCAGCTCGGCGGCGACGTCCTTGCCGCGGACGTACGCGCGCATCTGCTGCAAGGCGATATCGCTCAGCACGTAGTTCGCCAGGTATAGCGGATAGCCGATCATGTGCTGGTAGGCCGCCGGCAGGTAGTACGGGTCCGGCCCGAAGTGAGGCTCGAAGAACTCGGCCCAGATGTCGGTCGCGATTTGCAGGACGGCGTCGCGGAGCTGTTCGGCGGTGGCGTCCGGGTGGTCATATAGCCACTGCCAGACGCGCAGCTCGAGCAGGGCCGGGCCGGACATCTGGCAGCTCGCGAGCATGCTCTCGATGGTCATCTGGTCGAGCGGCTCGATGTCCTCGGTCGAGAGCTTGACACCGATGAGCCTGAAGCGCGTGTCGCAGAAGGTGTTTGCCACCGCCTCGACGGCGCAAGAGCTCGGCACG
>CAZDTB010000436.1:648-4224 GCA_964508075.1 uncultured Planctomycetales bacterium | reverse complement strand
AAGCGGGCCAGGCAAGCCATCAGAGCGCCCAGAGCATCCTCCTGGCGCAGCGTCACGCTGGGCGTGCCGGTATCTCGCAGGCAGCGCTCCAGCAAGGACTGGTGCGGCGAGCCGGCGCTGCCGGCGGCGCGTACCTCACGGCTCACGTCGCGCTTGCGCCGTCGCCAGCGGCGCGCGTGGTCGATGAAGCGGTGGTCGATGATGCGTGTGGCCCAGCGATAGAAGGAGTCCTCGCCGCGGTAGGAGAAGTCGGCGATGGTGCTGAAAACGTCGATGTAGGCTTCCTGAAGGATGTCTTCCGGGTCGATCTTGCTCTGCCAATCCACGCCGATCTTGCGCCGGGCGAAGCCCAGCAGGCGGGCGTGGTGGGCCCACAGCAGCTTCTCCAGCGCCGATTGCTCGCCCGCGACCGCCTGTGCGCACCAGGCCTCGATCGCGTCCGCGCCGGGCGTTTGACTTTCCGGGGACATGGCAGTGGTTAGAATAGGATCTCAGTCGTGATTTGTCACATCCGCCGCCAGTGTGAGGGCCTGTCGTGAGCTCGGATCCGCCTCCCATGGTTGCCGAGGTGGTGGCGCGGTTCTTTAAGACCCGCCGCCTGGGTCGTCGTGCCTCGATCGATGAAGTGCTCGGTTCTTTCCACGACTTGGCAGACCGCGAACGCACGCGGGTCGAGGCTCTTCACGAGATCGCGCAACACGCCCGGACTGTGAGACTGCCGGCTGGTTCTTCCGACAACGTAGCCGATCTCGCCATCAGCAGCACCCCGCCGGAGGAGTTCCCCAAGCTGGAGGGGTACGACATCATCGACGTGCTCGGCCGCGGCGGGATGGGCGTGGTGTATGAAGCGTATCAGCGCTCGACCGGCCGGCGCGTCGCGATCAAGTTCATGCTTCAAGCCACGGCTCGCTCGGAGGCCGCCCGCCGGCGGTTCGAGCGCGAAGTCGAGCTGGTTGCCCGCTTGCAGCATCCGGACATCGTGGCGGTGATCGACTCCGGCATCGACCGGGACCGCTATTACTACGTCATGGAGTACGTCGACGGGCGAGCCCTACAGGAGGCCTTCACACCCGGCACGTGCGACCCGCGGGCCGTACTCGGCCTGATCGCCGAGGTGGCCGACGCCGTCGATTATGCGCATCAGCGCGGCGTTCTGCACCGTGATCTCAAGCCGTCCAACGTGATGATCGACGAGCGTGGCCGCCCGCGGCTGCTGGACTTCGGGCTGGCGAAAGCGATCGACCCGGACTCGGCAATGGGGCTCGACCTGACGCTGTCCGAACCGGGGCAACTGGTCGGCACGCTGGCGTACATGTCGCCCGAGCAGTCCCGCGGGCAGTTTGAGCAGATGAGCGTGCGCAGCGACGTCTACTCGCTGGGCGCGATGGCCTACGAGTTGCTCACCGCCGAGTTGCCGTGCGACGTCGGCGGCCCACTGGCGGACGTGCTCAATCGCATCGCCGAGCGCGACCCGGCGCGACCCTCGCTGCTGCGCCGTGGGCTCGACGCCGACGTGGACGCGATCCTGCTCAAGACGCTGGAGAAGTCGCCCGACCGCCGCTACCCGACGGCGGGCGAGCTGGCGACCGACCTGCGACGCCATCTGGCTGACGAACCGATCGTCGCGCGCCGCGTGGGCCCCGCCGGACGACTGGCTCGGTGGGTGCGGCGCAACCGCGTCGTCGCGGCGGTGTCCGCAGCCTCACTACTGGTGATCGTGCTGATCGTCACCGGCGCGTTTCTGCGGGTTGTGGCGGAGAAGGACCGGGCGATCGCGCTTGGGGTGAAGGCTCAGGAGATGAGCCAGATGATGCTGGAAATACTGGCACGCGGTGATCCTGACATGGTCAGCGGCCCGGATCCCAAGCTGCGCGAGAAGCTCACCAGGTGGGAAGAGCGGCTCGACGAGTTCTCAAACGAGCCCGGCCTCGAGGCGGAACTGCGTATTTTGCTCGGACGCGCCTATCGGCTCTCTGGGGACTACTCACGCGCCGAGCAGGTCTTTCGCCGGGCGCTCAAGCTGCTGCGCGAAGACGTGCCGGATCCCGACCCGCTCGATGTGGCCCGGGCGCTGCACGGCCTGGCCCAGGCGCTGCACAAGCTGACCCAGTATGCGGAAGCCGAGGCGTACTATCGGGAGGCGCTGGTGATTCGCCAGCGGGAGTACGGCGCCGCGCACGGCGAGGTTGCCAAGACGCTCGCGGATCTGGGCTGGGTGGTCCGCGATCAGGACCGTCTGGACGAGGCGGAGACTCTCTATCGCCAGGCGCTGGGAATGTTCGACGCGTTGCCCGACGAGGAGCGTGACGCGCTTGACGTCGCGAGCACGCGGAACAAGCTGGGACTGCTGCTGGCCAAGTCTGGGCGGTACGAAGAGGCGGAGCAGTGGCTCCGCGAAGCGCTCGAGTTCCGCCGCGGTCACTACGAAGACCAGCCGCACCAGCATCTGGCCACGAGCCTGGCCAATCTCGGCACATGCCTGCGGGAACTGGGCAAGTTCGCCGAGAGCGAGGAGCTGCTGCGCGACGCGCTCGCAATGCGTGTCAGAGTGTTCGGCGACGAGCGCCCGACCACGATCGTCAGTATGAATCTGCTGGGCCTGTTGCTGCGTGACCGTGGCGATTACGCCGCCGCCGAGCAGGTTCTGAGAAGAGCACACGATCTGCGCGTCAAGGCGCTCGGCACCGAGCCGCACGAATTCGTCGCGATCAGCAAGCACAACCTGGCCGTGGTGCTGATCGCGCTGCGTGAGTACGAGGAGGCCGAGCAGCTTCTTCTCGACGCGATCGAAATCTCCCAGGCCGTATTCCCAGATTTCGAGCACCACCGCGCCGCCGGCTTCGACTGGCACGCGCTGGCCGATCTTTACCGCGCGCGGGGGGATTACGCCCGGGCGCACGGGTTGGGCACGCAGGCGCTCGAGGTCCGTCGCGAGTGCTACTCCAACCAGAACCACCCGGAGCTTGGGTCGTCGTTATTCCTCCTCGGGCGAATCGAGCTCGAAGCCGGCAATCCGCTTGCCGCCGAACCAGTGTTGCAGCAGGCCCTGACAATCCTGGAGCAACTGCCCGAAGGGCATTGGCGAACGGCAATGTGCGCGAGTGTCCTCGGGGCGTGCCTGGCGGCACAGGAACGCTACGGCGAATCAGAGGAGTTCCTTGTGCGCGGATTCGAAGCGCTGCGCCGTCGGGCAGAGCTGCCCAATTGCGACACACTCGACGCACTCGAACGCCTGATCAACATGTACGACGCGTGGGACCGGCCCGAGCAGGCCGACGCGTACCGGGCGTTGCTTCCAGAATCCGACGAGCCGGAATAGTGCCGGAGGTGTTGCGCGACGCGCGAATTACTCAGCGTCGCCGCCCCGCCGCCAGCCCCCCGATGATGACCAACAGCAGCGACGTAGGCTCCGGAATCAGCGACAGCACCGTGCCGTTCGAGACCGCACCGGAGGTGTTGAAGCTCCACTCCACGCTGTTGAAGCCCGCACCGCCATCCTGGTAGCCGATCGTGGCGCTGCCGCCACCGTCGGCGCGGGGCTGCTCGACGTCGGCGTAGATCATTTGGGCGTAGATC
>CAZDTB010000436.1:387-638 GCA_964508075.1 uncultured Planctomycetales bacterium | reverse complement strand
GTTGCCGCTCCGGACGTCAGCGAAGATCTGAAGCTGGAACGTCAGTGTATCAGTGCTGTTGGCGAACTGCTTACCGTCCCACTGCACGATCAGCATGTTCTCCTGGTTTTCGTACAGCAACTGACCGTAGGTGTTGTCGATGTCGTCCCAGAACCCGCACAGCGCCTGCCCGCCGCCGAACGCGGCGTTGTTGAAGATCGGCTCGTTAAGGGCCGGCAGATTCGTGTCCGGCAGCTCGCCGAAACCCAGCG
>CAZDTB010000436.1:0-377 GCA_964508075.1 uncultured Planctomycetales bacterium | reverse complement strand
CGCCCCGTTGTTGCCGACCCAGACTTCTCCACTAGGGAAGACGGCGTTGGAGATCGGCGTGTTGATGGGCGTTTCCTCGTCGCCGGAGATTCCCAACCAGATCCCCGATTCGGAGATGTCGATGAATGTGCCCGGTTCCGTATCGACGATGAAGAGCTCTGCGGGCGCGCTTGTGGCCGCAAGAGCCGCGAGCGCAATCAGCGCAAGTCCACTTCGCGTCAGCATGTTTGCAACCTCCCATCCTGAACTGCCGCAACAACTTAGCGTACATGAACGGACGCTCGGTTTCAACGGAATTCGCCCGGTTGAGAAGGTGTGGGGCGCATGACAGAATTGGCGGGTTGGAATTCGCCGGCGAAGCGCAGACGCGGGGCATG
>CAZDTB010000435.1:2901-4227 GCA_964508075.1 uncultured Planctomycetales bacterium | reverse complement strand
ATGTCGCCGGTACCGCTGCGGTAGGTTACCCGACTTGGGCCATGATGTCAGCCGCCCTGTTCAAGTCTAACTCGGCGTAAACCTCGGTGACCGCGGACGAGGCGTGCCCCAGCACCACCCGGGCCGCCTCGATGCCGAACTCCTTGCGCAGGAACGTCGCGCCGTTGTGTCGTAGCTGGTTCGGCGACCAGCGGTGCTGCTTCCTCCACTCCCTAATCTCGGCCTTGGTCAGCCCTTCGGGCGGCGGAAAGGTCTTGTCGCATGCCCGCCGGATCGCCTGCTGATAGCTCCGGCGGTTATACCGAAGTCCCGGCGTCAGCTTCGGATCCGGTTTCGCACGAGAGACCTGGCTTGGCTGGACGCGTGTCTTGCGTTTTGCACGGAGCCGTTCGTTCTTCTCGCGGACCGTGTCGGCGGGGCTGAACACGTACGCGTCGAGGTCTGGCCGCAGGAAGGCACACAACACCTCGCGGGCCTTCGGGCCGATGAAGATCACGCGGTTTCGGCCATGATGCTCGGTCTTGTGCGAGCCGGGCCGGTACACCCACGTCTTGCCCGAAATGTCGAGATCCCCGGTACGAATGGCCGTCACCTCCCCAGGCCGCATCCCTGTTAGGATCTGGAGCCGGGCCATCGCCGCAACCTGGCGCGGAAGGTGCTTGAGGGTCTCGTCGACCTGGTGCTGTGGCACGGGCTGGACCGGGTCCGAGTCCCGAGCCTGCGACCGGCCGCGTTTCAGGGCCTCGACCGCTTGAAGCGCCTGCAGCACATCGGTCGGGACAAGCTGGTTGCCCACGCCCCACTTGAAGATCCTCCGGATGCGGTTGACGCGAGCATTGATGACGTTCCGGCACAGCCCCTCCCGAATCATCGCATGTCTGACGGCCTTGAGCTCTGCCGGCCCGAAGTCCGTGACCAGCTTGCGGTCGTACAGCCGAGCCAACTGACGCACGGCGTCCCGGAAGTTGTCGTATTCACCGGTGGGCGTGCCGTTCTTCGAATAGTACGTCTTCGCGTGCTCAAGGTACGCCAGGACAAGCTCACTCACACTGGTCCAGTTCGTCGATTCCGCCTGCTCGCGGCGCAGGGCAAGCTGGCGGTTGTTCGCCAACCACTCGGCAATAACCTGGCGATAGCGCTCCTTGCTCTCGGGGGTGCCGTGCGTCCCGAGATAGATGTTGCGGCCGTTGAGGCGGACGACGCCGCGTCCTGTCGGTTTGTGTAGCCGGTACTTGGGAATCTGGGCGGAAGTTCGGTCGGGCATGTCGGGGCTCCTTCAGCCAGCGGTGGTATATACCACCTGGTTTGGCTTTCAGAGCCGCTCTG
>CAZDTB010000435.1:0-2891 GCA_964508075.1 uncultured Planctomycetales bacterium | reverse complement strand
GGGCGAAGGGATTCGAACCCTCGACGTCCAGCTTGGGAAGCTGGCAAAGCACACCCTTGCCGCATAACCACCTGTCGCAAAAAGAGTTGCAGAACCCATACTGGCGCTTTACTGGCGGTTCCTGATGCGACAACGAGCCGGTGCGCGGTGCGGCAGGCGGGCCTAACACAAGGATGATAGGCGCAAGTACCCGGCGGATGATCGACAGAATCTCGTCACCGCTCACGACGCTCACCACGCCAAATCAGTTCAGGTTCTGTGAGGTAGCATCATGGCGCGACTGGCCCGAACCAGCGAGGCGCGTAAGTGCTGTCGTAGCAAGGGGGACGGAATATTCAGTAGGTACACGCACCGGCCTGCTGCCCACGGCAGGGGTGTCAGCCCTTCTTCCACCTGAGCTGGACAACTGTGCACTGGCCGCCATTCAGATTGACAAACTCGTAGTCGCCAAAACAGGCTGGGACAACCGCGGACTGATAGCATTCGATCTCGGTTTGCCGCTCGCGGTGCTTCTTGGAGCGGATCAGCACCCGGTCGCCGACGGTGAGCGTTACGATGTTCATCCAGCGACCATGGGTGTGGTTGTCTGCTCGGCGCTTGAAAAAGAACCGCTCGATCTCGAACGGCATTGGACCATAGCTCGAATAGCGGTCGATCCAGTATTCCTTGGTCCACTTCACAACTCTGGGCTTGGCCCGCAGGTGCCGCCTGACCCAGTTCTCCCGCCGCCATTCGTCGACATCGAACCCGTGATCCAAGTGCATCCTGACCGGCTTACCGCTCATGGTCTTGGTCTTGTCGTCCCACGAGTTCCGGCAGTAATCGTACATGTAGAATGAATACTCTGTGCCGGCGACACTGGGGACGGTGTCCATTTCGAGCACCATCTGGTTGCCGCCGTGGCCGTGCGACGTACCCGGCGGGATCAGATACAGATCGCCGACATTGCTGGCGTGATTGGCGATGTACTTCTTCCAATCCTTGATCGGCCTTCCGGTCCGCGCCGACCGACGACACTTCTCCTCCCATTCCTCCAGGTCCGCATCCTCCTTAAACCCCATCCAGGTGTTCGCCCCCTCGTACGCTTCGGCGATGTAATAGGTTTCGTACCGGCCCAGCGGTTCGTTGAAGTGCCGCTGGACGTAGCCCGTGCTGGGGTGGTTGTGGACGGGCATGCTGATCCGCTCGGCCGGCATCGGCTTGGGGAAGTACCCGTCGTCCAGCCAGACGTCCATCGGGAACATCTTCGGCAGCGTCTTGTGGATGTGTGGCCCGACAAACTGCTGTGGATATTGCAGCAAGTTCGTTACCGGCATGTTGATCGGGCTCTCGCGCCCGATGTCCACCAGCATGCTGAGCTCCGGCCCGGCGAGCTCGTTCCAGGCATTGCACTCCAGACCCGGCACGTCCCACAAGTCCCTGTACCGGTACGCACCCCACGGCCCCGGTTGGAATATCTTCACCTCCTTAACCGGGTAGCCCACCAGCGTGCGCATCATCGTGTCATACGATGCCCGCGGTAGCATCTTCAGTTCTGCGAACTTGATCCCCTCGACGTAGAAGTTCATCCGCTCCCGCGCGTAGTTCTTCTGGCGGTCCAGAAGATAGAAGTCGCAGTAGTAGTATTCCTTCCAGCCATAACTCATGTCCGGCTCGTCCATCGCGAACGGTACCAGCTCACCGTCCCACATCTGCCACAGTAGCGGCTGGAGCGTCTTGTCGAAGTAGAACATCAGGTCATACGCGCGGCCGAACTCGGGGACCGCCGCACCGCTGCCGTATACAACCACGGCAGCGCGGTCGCGGCCCTGCTCGCGCTTGGCGGCGCGCAAGTGTTGCCTGAGCGCCGGAACCTTCGACCGGTCCATCAAATCCGCGATCGTGCCGTGGTCGTTGACGTAGCCGAAGCTCGGATCGTCGGTGGTATACCGCCGCCTGTACTGCCTAACCTTCGCCAGCGGCTTGAAGACCGCGTTGACGTCGTGCAGCTCTAGCGTGAGCCCCGCAGCTCTCGCGGCTCGGGTCAGGCCGGCGGCTATTTTCTTCCACGGAACCCCGTACCAGCCCTCGAGCGCTACCGTGACCGGCCGCTTGCCCTGGCGGCGTTGTCTCCGTATCAGCCTGATGATTTCCACCAGCACGGCCTTGGAGCCAATGACCAGGGAGTTGCTGACCGCCCTCGGCACCTTGATCCTGTTTTCCGCATTGTGTCGACTCTCGTAGAGTGGCATCAGGTCCTCCTTTCTTCACTGTCCAGGTCCTCGTTGGGTCGCTATCTTCTCGTCAACGCCGCTGCCAAAGCGTGCGATTCCAATCAAGCGCTACAGTAGTAGCCTGCCACCCGGCCGATCAGGACCACCGCGAGACCGCGGAGATTTAGCAGAGCGGATATGAGACGGCCCTCCTTCCTTGTGAGCTGCATCCGAAATGGCCAGCACCTCCCAGGGACAGGAGAGATGACCTCGCCGTCGTCAGTCCTTCATTTGGCAAGGCCGAAACCCCTTCCAGCTCGTCACATGATACCGTATGGCCCGCGGGTGTCCCATCGGGGAAGCCTGGTACGGACGTGATGGCCGGGTGGCAGTTCCCGGCGAAGCTGTGACGCTGAGAACGCTGATTACCGCAGGGTTCCCGCTCCCTCGCTGCTTCTCTTTCTCATTTTAATACTGCGGGTACTTGCGCCTATCATCAGGATGATAGGCGCAAGTGACGGGGGTAAGTTGATGCGACCGCCGATACCGCTCACGGTGCCCAGTCGACTCCCCCATGTTGGACTATGTTAGGTAGGTTTTTGGCCACTCGGAGCGGAGAAGGTGAAGAGCATAAGTCCTTTCGTATCAACGAGGACCGAGTTTTCGGTAGGCACAGGACGGAATATTCAGTAGGGACAA
>CAZDTB010000434.1:0-4232 GCA_964508075.1 uncultured Planctomycetales bacterium | reverse complement strand
CCAATCCGAAGCCGCGCAACTCGGACTCAAAGTGTCAGTGCGTCGATCTTTGCGGCCAGGATGAAGTCGCTCTCGGTCAGGCCGTCGATCTTGTGTGTCCAGATCCGGATGCCGACGTTCCCCCAGCTCAGCGCGATGTCGGGGTGGTGCGCTTCGGCTTCGGCGATCTCCCCGACGCGGTTGACAAACGCCAGTGCGGTCGCGAAGTCGGCGAACTTGAACTCCCTGCTCAGGTGACGCTCGTTGACGACCTCCCAGCCGTCGATTCGCTTGAGCAGCGACCTGATTGCGTCGCCCGCTAGCGCCGCTGTACCGCCGCGGCAAGGAACGCACTTCTTCGACGCCAGCTCGCACATCGCTTCTTCCTTGGGCCGCACGCCGATGACACGCGTGCGTGATTGTACCCGAGCGCCGCGCCGGGCGGCTCAGTCGCCGCGCTCCGCCAGCCAGTTGTGCAAGTGCTCGAACGGATCGCTCGCCGATCTGGCCGCCGACCGAAACACCTCCAGCACCGCCGGCCAGTCTCCGCCCAGCGCCGCGAATACGTCGTCGAAGACCGCCAAATCGAGGTGGTAACGATAGTTCGCCCGCATCCACGCGTTGTTCGTCGGCAGCTCGGCATAACCCCCAAAGGCATCCGGATAATTCAGCGTCGGCAAGACTTCATCGACGAATCGACCGCGGCCGGCCTGATACACCGCTTCCCGCCCGGCGATGTTCTCCTCCGCGCTCAGCGGGCCCGCGTAATACGCGGCCAATTCGTCGTACAGCTCGAGCAGGAACGCGTTCACCGCGTCGGAATCGCCGTAATATGCCGCCCCCACCTCGCCCCAGCCGGAGTCCTCCCCGAACTCCGCCAGCAGAAACTCCACCGCCGCCGTCCGCCCCACGAATGTCGCCAGGGATTCGTTGAACACTGGCGCCCCGGCCCGCCAGATCGTGTTGTGCAGCAACTCGTGAAAGATCGTCTCGACCGCCGACAACGTGTGACGCCGCAGCATCGGCGAGCGGATCGGATCCCTGAAGATGCCCACCGTGCTGTACGCGTCCACTTCGTACGTGAACGTGTCAAACCCGTCGTCGATCAGCCCCTGTTCGACCCGCCGCAGGTATTCCTCGTCGAAGAACATCAGGTGCTCTTGCTGCCCGAAAATCGGAAACCACCAGACCACCGGGTCGAGCGCGTCGCGTGGCGAGGCCGAGAGGCTGAACACGACCGGATCGCCCCCGCTGTCGTAGAAGGTCGTGTACGATTCGCCGGCGTTGAGCCCAATCGTCTCGATCGCATACTCACGCGCCCGGACCAGCAAGCGCAGCTTGGCCTCATCCTCTTCAGAAAGCCGACCCGACGCGAGCACGTCGTCGATCGGCTCCGTCGCGCCCTGAATGCCGAACTGCCCCTCCGCCGCGTGCAGCACGTACACCAGCCCGTCGCACCCAGTCAACAGTGAGAGCGAAACTGATAGTGCCAGCCCGGCCAGGCGGCGGCGGCTCGCCAGAGACTTCATACGTGGTTCCCTCACGCCAAAGCGTTACTCGGGCGCATTGTACGCACCACGGCAACCCAAAGGCCTTTCCCAGCGCGATGTCGGAACCCAACAGTAAGAGCGCCCGACAAAACAAGGGTGGCACGGGCGTCCCGCCCGTGTGGTCTCGGGCGAGACGCCCGAGCCACCCGGTTGTGTTGGAAGTACCAAGCAGGCTGACTACCTGAACCCCGAACCCTGAACCCTGAACCCTCACTACCGCATCCCCGCCGCCTGCGCGCGCAACGCCTCGATCCGCTTCTCGATCGGCGGATGTGTCCCGAATAGTGACGTCACCCCGCCCGCGGCCATCGGCTCGACGATGTACAGATTGTGAAAAGCCGGCGGCGTTTGCGTGGGGGTGCGCTCGTTGCCGCGTTGCAGTCGCTCGAGTGCGTGGGCCAGTTTCTGCGGGTCGCCCGAGAGCTCGCCCGCATACGAGTCCGCCACATATTCGCGCGAACGTGAAATCGCCGACTTGATCAGCAACGCCGCGATCGGTGCCAGGATGAACATCGCCAGCATGCCGATCAGCCCGAGCGGGTTGTCCCGCCGGCTCCCACCGCCGAAGAACATCAGCATGTAGCCGGCGTAGCTGATCAGCCCGGCCATCACCGCCGCCAACGTCGAGATCAGCATGTCGCGATGCTTGATATGCCCCAGCTCGTGCGCGATGACGCCTTCGATCTCGTGATCCGGAAACTGGTCCAGCATCCCTTGGGTCACCGCCACCGCCGCGTGATTCGGGCTCCGCCCGGTCGCGAACGCGTTCGGCGCCGCCTGTGGGCAGACGTACACGCGCGGCATCGGCAGCCCGGCCCGCAGGCAAAGCCCTTCGATCATATCGAACAGCCGGGGAGCCTCGTGCCGCTGCACTTCGCGCGCCCTCATCGACGCCAGCGCGATCTTGTCCGAATAGAAGAACGCGATCAGGTTACCCAGCCCGCCGAACAGCAGCCCGAAGAGCATCCCGCGCGGCCCGAGAAACAGGTGCCCGATCAGCATGCACAGGCCCATTAGCGAGCCTAGCAGCAGCGTCGTCTTCACGTTGTTCACAAAACGCATGGCTGGTTGCCTCCGACGTTGCCGAGCGCTCCATCGGCAATATTGTATCGGGTCCCCCTCGCCAACGCCCCCGCCACGCGTGGGCCGGATCGCAATTCGTGCGCCCGCCCCGATTCAGGACCTCGCCATCGGGCTGACACTGCGGTCTGGAGCGCTTACGCGGACAGAAGACAGCGGTTAGAATTCGCGCGGGTCGTCGCGGCCAAGACAACGCCGCGTAACGGAGTCCGAGCACGTGCCGCCTTCTTTACAAATCCGAGCGCTGCTGCCAGCCGGACTGCTGCTGGCGACCCTCTGCGCCGCCGGCTGCGATAAGCCGCTCCCGCGCGCCCGCTTCACCGTGCTCTCCGGTAAGGTCGTCGCCTGCCACACCGACACGGGCGAGCTCAGTGTGCGTGTTTCCCGGCGTAGACCGGAAGGCCCGACCGAAGAGACCATCTACTGCCTCATCACCCGCGACGCCGAAATCTACGTCAACGACAAGGTCAGCTCGATCGAGGAGATCCAGCTCGGCGATGCGGTCGAGTTGGTCGGCCGCCGCGACGCTGACCCACAAACCGAACGTTTCGTCGTCAGCTTCGCCTACTTCGATCATCCGCTGCCGTCCCCGCCGCGACCCGACTTGATCGCGGCCCCCGCGCCGGATCCAGCCGACACGGAAGATCAACCAAACCCACAAGAGGACTAAACCATGCCGATCTCCCCGACCATCGAGTCCGTCACCGCCCGCGAGATCCTCGATTCGCGCGGCAACCCCACCGTCGAGGCCGACGTCGCCCTTACCGACGGCACCTTTGCAACCGCCGCCGTCCCCAGTGGAGCCTCGACCGGCGAGAACGAGGCGATCGAGCTGCGCGACGGCGACAAGAAACGCTATCTCGGCAAGGGCGTGCTCAAGGCCGTCGAGAACGTCAACAAGATCATCGCCCCCGCCATGATCGGCCTCGACCCTACCATGCAGGAGCTGATCGACCGCCGCATGCTCGAGCTGGACGGCACGTCGAACAAGGCCAAGCTCGGTGCCAACGCGATCCTGTCGGTCTCGGTCGCCGCCGCCAAGGCCGCCGCCGTGTTCTGCGAGAGCCCGCTCTACCGTTACCTCGGCGGCGCCAACGCCCACATCCTGCCCGTGCCGATGATGAACATCCTCAACGGCGGCAGCCACGCGGACAACAATGTTGACTTTCAGGAGTTCATGGTGCAGCCCTGGGGCGCGCCGAACTTCCGGGAGGGGCTGCGCATGGGCGCCGAGATCTTCCACAACCTCAAGGCCGTCCTCAAGAAGAAGGGCTACAACACCGCCGTCGGTGACGAGGGCGGCTTCGCCCCGAGCCTCAAGAGTAACGACGAGGCTCTCGAGGTCATCGCGGTGGCGATCGAAAAGGCCGGCTATAAGCTCGGCCAGGACGTCTTCATCGCGCTTGACCCCGCTGCCAGCGAAATGTGGGACGCCGACACCGGCAAGTATCGTTTCTTCAAGTCCGACCCGAAGCGGCTGGCGACCAGCGACGAGATGATCGACATCTGGGCCGGCTGGTGCGACAAGTACCCCATCCGCAGCCTCGAAGACGGCTTGGCCGAAAACGACTGGACCGGCTGGGCTAAGCTCACCGCCCGGCTCGGCGACAAGATCCAGATCGT
>CAZDTB010000433.1:0-4247 GCA_964508075.1 uncultured Planctomycetales bacterium | reverse complement strand
AATGCTGGGAAGCTCTCCGACTGGACGCCGCCGCAGGACTTCGCCGCGTTTGTCCCCTTCGGTCACTGGCGTCTGGACCTGACCGAGCTGGCCGCCAGTGTCCGCCGGCGTGCCCCGTTTCTGGCCGAGCGACCCGCGACGGTCTCGATTCCCGCTTTGTTGTCACCTCCCAGTCACTGCTCGTTGTTCTTGCAGACGCAGCGCGCCGGTCGGCAGGAAGCCATCGACACGCTGCGGGCAGTCATGTTGCGCCTGCTGACCTCGCTCCCGCCGGGACGCGTCCATTTCACGATCATCGACCCGGTCGGCCTGGGCGAGAACTTCGCGGGGTTCATGCACCTGGTCGATTACGAGGAGGCGCTCGTCGGCGGGCGAATCTGGACCGAAAGCGAGCACATCGAGGCGCGCCTGACGGAATTGACCAGTCACATGGAAAACGTCATTCAGAAGTACCTGCGCAACGAGTTCGAGACGATCGACGCGTACAACCAGCAGGCCGGCGAGCTGGCCGAACCTTATCGCTTCCTGGTCGTGGCTGACTTCCCCGCGAACTTCAATGAGGGCGCCGCCCACCGGCTCAGCAGCATCGCCAGCAGCGGTGCCCGTTGCGGGGTCTTCACGCTGATCGCGCACGATCAGCGCCTGCCAACGCCGCCCGAGCTTCAAATCGAGGACTTGGCCAGCGCGAGCATCCACCTGCTCTATGAGGACGACCGCTTCGTTGTTCAGGATGAGCTGCTCCGACAATTCCCCTTGACGCTCGACAAGCCACCCTCCGAGGAGCTCCTGACGCGGATCATGCATGCCGTCGGCAGTAGCGCGAAGGACTCGTTGCGCGTCGAGGTGCCGTTCGAATCCGTGGTCCCCTCAATTAAGCAATGTTGGACCAGCGACGCCAGCGCCGATCTCAGCGTCCCGCTCGGGCATACCGGCGCCGTTCGGCTGCAACACCTGCGGCTCGGACGCGGGATCGCGCAGCACACGCTGATCGCCGGAAAAACCGGCTCGGGCAAGTCGACCTTGCTGCACGTGATCATCACGAATCTGGCGCTGTGGTACAGTCCCGAGGAGGTCGAGTTCTACCTAGTCGATTTCAAGAAAGGCGTCGAGTTCAAGACCTACGCCACGCATCAACTGCCGCACGCCCGAGCCATCGCCGTCGAAAGCGATCGCGAGTTCGGCGTGAGCGTGCTGCAACGGATCGACGCGGAGATGGCCCGGCGTGGCGACCTGTTCCGCGCGGCCGGCGTCCAGGACCTGCCCGCCTATCGGGAGGTCACCGGCCAGCGCCTGCCACGCACCCTGCTGATCGTCGACGAATTCCAGGTGTTCTTCACCGAGGACGACAAGCTGTCGCAGGATGCCGCGATCCTGCTGGATCGCTTGGTGCGACAAGGTCGCGCATTCGGCATCCACGTCATGCTCGGATCACAGACGCTCGGCGGCACCGCCGGTCTCGCCCGCAGCACGATCGGGCAGATGGCGATCCGCATCGCGCTGCAATGCTCCGAGGCCGACTCGCAGCTCATTCTCGATGACACCAATGTCGCCGCCCGATTGCTCTCACGACCCGGTGAGGCCATCTACAACGACGCCGGCGGACTCGTCGAGGGAAACAGTCCCTTCCAGACCGCGTGGCTGCCCGACGATCGTCGCAACGTCTACCTGGATCGCGTGAGCGCGCTCGCGGAGGAGCACCGGCTTCATCGTGACCCCCCCATCGTGTTCGAGGGCAATGCCCCGGCCGACATCCGACAGAACCGAATTCTCACCCACCTCATCGAGGCGCCTGACTGGCTAGCCTCATCAGTTGCCCCACGGGTATGGCTTGGCGAGGCCGTCGCCATCAAGGACCCCACCAACGTCACGTTCAGACGCCAGAGCGGTGCCAACCTCCTCTTCGTCGGCCAGCGCGACGACGCGGCCCTGGCGATGATGGCGGCGGCCATGCTGTCGCTTGGCGCCCAGCACACCCCCCAGGCTGCCCGCTTTGTCGTCCTCGAGGGAAGCCCCAGCGACGCCCAGCAGGCCCACGGCCTGCACGACCTCGCCCAACTCTTGCCTCACGAAACGCGGTTCGTCCGCTGGCGTGACGTCGCCCACGCCATCGCCGAGCTTGCCGACGAGGTGCGCCGCCGACTCGAGGCCGATCAGACCGACGCACCGGCAGTCTATCTACTCATCCACGGTTTGCAGCGCTATCGCATGCTGCGACGCCAGGAGGACGACTTCAGCTTCTCGACATCTGACGAGGAGAAGCCGCCCGCCCCCGACAAGCAGTTCGCCGAACTGCTGCGCGAAGGGCCACCCTTCGGGCTTCACGTTGTCGCCTGGTCCGACACGCTCGCAACCCTCGACCGCACGCTGGATCGGCAATCGACCAGTGAATTCGACAACCGCGTTCTGTTTCAGATGAGCTCGGCTGATTCCAGCAACCTGATCGACACGCCCGATGCCAACAAGCTCGGTTTCTATCGCGCGCTGTTCTACAGTGAGGAACGCGGTCTGCTGGAAAAATTCCGGCCCTATGCCGCCTTCGATCCGAGTTGGCTCGAACACGCGCGCCGCTGTCTCGGCCGCAAAACGACCTCGCCGGCCCCCGACGGCCGCGCAACATGATCCGCCCCGCTGCTCGTGCGGTCGAGCTTGTGCCAGACTATTGCGGAGTCTGCGCGGCAAGCCGCTGGAGTGGGCTGAGCGACGGCAGCTCCTCGCCGCCGCTCGAAAGCGGTGCGCCGCACCACGATAGACGACCCACCTACGACCGAACGCGTGGCACGGGAAGCGCAGCAGCGGTAGACAACACTCAAGCGCTGGCACGCTCGGCAGTCCGGCCCCCGGCTTCTGGGGCCGGCTCGTGCACGCGCAACAACGACCCGATCACGCGATCACTGCTGAAGAAGCTCACGACGGCCGCAGGCTGGCCGTGCAGTGCGGCAAGCCGGCAACGAACCCGCGTGCGGCGGGCAAAGTCAATCAGCCGGGCGAAAACGGCCGTCCACGGGACTTCGATCCACTCAACCGTACCAAAGTCAAGAACGATCTCTGCCACGTACTGATCGGCGCCCTCGTCTGTCACGCGCTTGAGGACCACGTCGAGTTCGTCATAGCTGAGAACTGGTCCGACGGGACGGATTCGCAGCACCCCGTCTGCTGACACCACGAAACCGAAGCGACTCAGCAGACGCTCGGCGGCTGCCACGTTCGAGTCGGTGTTATTTCCGAAAGCAAACCAACTCATGACCTGCCTCCCACTCCGTCTCCACCCCTCAGAAGGCACCGGGCGCTGCCCAAACCCACCGCACCACATTCCCGTCAGCCTGATTGCCCGACGATGCTCCGTTGCGCGCCAGTCGTTCATGAAGCGTGTTGGCTGCTGTCGCACGGAAAACGCCTCGATGCGGCTGAGCGGCCCAGCGTTGGGACTGCCAGCTCTGTCTTGCAGTATGACAGACCCCTGACTACCTGTCAATACTTCTTTTGGCTTTTCTTTCCCTCCGTGGTATTCCGCTTTCGGTCGAGTGGTGCAACTGCTGGTGCTAACGGAGGTTACGACGCCCGATGTTTTTTCGCCGGCAGCTTCGTTCCCCCGCTTCCACGTCTGCCGAGTCAGCGCTCCGTGCCCCGGCCTGCTCGAACCCGCTGCCGCTCCCATCCGGGCTCTGCAATCACAGCAGTCCGAGGACAGCGCACCTCTGACTGTCTCAGCCACCGAACGAACGGCGCTCTCATCCCGCTGTCGCGCATGACCGAGATCGCCGGCGAAGCCCGTCGCGATTCGCGACGCGACAAGAACACGCAGCATGAGTTGACGGGCTTGCCGCGGCAATCCGTGTACAGTCGCCTCGCGGCCTACGAGCATACAAATGACGCCGAGCGACTGGCTGTTGATCCAGCCATGCGTCAGGTGGTCGGAGGCGGGCCGGAGATCGTCAGGCGCCGTCGACCAGTCAGATAGGTCACTTCGAGACGCAGATTCTGACGACCCGGAAGAACCTGAAGTCCTTGATGGACCTACTGGGGAATTGGATTGATTGCGTTCGCCAACGCCGCTCCCTGGACAAGCCGATTCTCGACCTCAACAGCTCGGTGAGCGAGGCCTACGGATGTCGCGAACGCCTGCCTTCACTTGCGGCTATGGAGCGCAGCGGAATAGCCGTCAAGTGCAAGGCTTTGTTGGATGCTCCTTCTTATCCGACGATCAGCAGAGCCACGTAGGGAACGACATTGAAGACCAGAAAGACGAT
>CAZDTB010000432.1:0-4260 GCA_964508075.1 uncultured Planctomycetales bacterium | reverse complement strand
CCAAAGCCGCCGAGCTGTACCGGAAAGCCATCGAGGCTCGGCCAACGGATCAGACACTTTACCGTGACTTGGCGAAGGTTCTGGCGGCGGAGGGCAAGCCGGACGCGGCAATCGAATTGCTCGAGTCGGTTCCGTCGGAGCCGCCGCGCCGAGCCGATCTTCTGCTGTCGTTGGCTGGACTCTACGTTGACACCGACCAATTCACCGAAGCGATCAAACTGCTCGAGTCCACGCCGCACTTCATCAATTGGGAGGGCGGCAATCGACCCTGGTTGCTCTTCAACCAAGCGCGCGTCGGGCGGGGGCAGGAGCGTCTGCGGGGCGACGATCTCGAGGGTGCGCTGCAGGACTTCGAGGCCGCACTGACCTATCCGGAGAACCTCGGCGTGGGTCGATCGAACGAGCACGAGCACGCGGCGGCGCACTCTTGGCGCGGCAAGACGCTGGCCGCCCTCGGCCGGCACGACGAGGCTCGGTCGGCCTGGCAGGAAGGCGCGGCTCAACACGACGGGTCGGATGAGCAGAACGAACACCGCGCGATGTGCCGTACCGCGCTATCGAGTGACCAGTGAGCGGAACGAGGCTGTGGGGCAAGGCGGCCGTCACGGCTTCCGTGTACGTTCCACCACGTTCTTGAGCCAGGCGATCTCGCGACCCTCGGCGACGCGCGTCATCTTTTCCGCCTCGGCGATTTCCATGAACCGCTCGTATGCCGCCTGGATCGTGTCATCCACCGGCCATTGGATTTGCGCCGCAGCCGCTTCGCTTCGAAGGGCCTCCCAGCGCACGATGAACGCGTAGAGTAGCGGCAACTGCGCGACGCGCACCCGGTGCCGGAGCGCTCCGTCAGCGCCGGCCGCCGCTTCGGCCATCTGTAGCTGTCTCCAACCGGCAGCAAGTGTCTCCAGCGAGAGGAACTTTGCGTCCGGTGGCGAATAGCAGCCGAGATAGTCGCCGCTCGCGTCCACCGCATCGTGCGTCAGCCTCAGGTATGCCCGGATGTGCTCGGCCGCGGGGCCGTAGTATCCGTTGACGAACTCATTGACGAGCTCGTCCGCGCCGCGCGAGGGGTCCCACAGCAGCTTGGCCAGCACCCAACCGCGTAGCTCCGCCATCTCCGAGCCGTAAGACTGGTACGCACCCTGCTCAAAAACTCCCTTGACGCCGTGGTCCGCGAAGAACTTGACGTTGGGCCCGAGCACGCGGAGGTTGGGGTGCGGCAGCACGTAATGAGCGAAGTTGGTCGTGTAATCCCAGATGTACAACCGGTCGCAGATCCTGGACCACCCGAGAATATCGTCACGAAACGCCTGGTTCCGCTCACTGTCCAGCGGCGTACTGAATGAACACTCGATGCTGCACAGCCGCACGATGACGTTCGGGCGCGGGCGAACGTGCCGCGGTGGCTTTCGCGTGTACTGGTACGCCAGCGTACTGATGGCAACCTGCGAAAACTCCGACTCGATGTCCGCAGCCACCGCGTTGACGAACCGCAGCAGCGAACCCGCCGGGCTACCCTCTTCCTCGTCGATCGCAGCGCAGCGACCGCACCGACAGTACCCGTGCCAGTCGTTCTGCGACACCGAGGCAATCGTGGCCGCGGGATTCGCGCGCAGGCCTGCTTTCAGATTCCTGACCAGCTCCCGCCGCATCTCCTCGTTCGTCAGACACAACTGCGCGCGCTCGTGCTTGCGCTGGCCGTCGATCTCGCTGAACCAGTCCGGGTGGTCCTGGAAGTACTTCTCCGGCGGTATGAGCCGGTAGAACGTGTGCACGAAGCCCTCGTAGACGTGCTTGCCGCCGCGGGCGGCGTCCAGGCGGTCCGAGTGGCCGTTGCACTTGTTGCGTGCGGCCCAGTCCCCATCCAACGCGTCGAACCAGAAGGACTCGCGATACTCGAGCCGGGGTACAAAGCGAGTATTCAGGTCGACAATCTTCAGCGTCGCCTGCTTCGGGATCGTGCTGACCTTCGACGTCCACCAGCGGCAGCCCACCACGTCCTCCAGGAAGGTGTAGACCGCGTAGAGCGTTCCACGCGGTCGGCCGCCCGCGAGAATGAGATCGCTCCCGACCGTGCGGATCACAAATCCTTCCGCTCCCAGACCCTCAGTCGTAAAGGCGGGATCCGTGAGCGTGGCGGCCTCTGGACCTACCAGGAGCCGGCTCTGCGTCTTATCCGCCTGGTTCACCAGATCGAATTCGGCCCCAGTTACCTGCTGCAAAAAGTTGACAAGCTCGCCAGCGGCATGTTTCTCAGCGAGCGTCGCGGCCTCAGCAACGACCACAACCGACCGGCCGACGCCGTCGTCCGCGATTGTGATGGAACCGGCTTGAGCCACGGCAGCCAAGCAGACGCCGAGCACTGCTCCCAACACGAACTTAGCGCGAACCATCGTTAAGCCTCCGAGAATGCAGACCTGATTGTGCTGACCACGAAATCCAACCATATCACGGGTATGGGCGGATGGCTACGGGCAGTCGGCCGAAGCGAACGGCGACCGAGCCAGGCGGGACCGCGCCGGTCACTTCCCGGCGGACGTCGCCTGAGCACATCGCCGGGCAAAGGCCTTGGCCGACAACGGCTCGCCGGTGACGCGGCGGGTCAGCTCGTTCCACGAATACAGGTTGCCCGGGCCGAAGACGCGTTCGCGGAGATAATCACCAGCCTCCTTGCGGCCAAAGAATGAGGTCTGGTCGGGGTCGTCGCTGCCGAGCACTTCAGCGGCGATGTGATCGTGGAGCTGGCAGGCGAACAGGTCACCGAGCATGTAGTTGTGGTAGTACGCCGGCGAACCCACGATGTGCGTCTTGGCTCCGTAGTCCGGACGCGAGGGATCGTCGGGCGGGTTCAAGAGTTGGTACCGCTCCTTGAGATTCCACCACAGCCAGCCGAGATCCTGGTCCGGGTCGCTGTACATGCCCCGTTCGAAGCGGACCATCACCTGGGCCCAGCGGCTGAAAATCAGTTTTTCTGCCGTCGATGCTTCGCGGGCGGCGGCGGCCGCTGGGGCAGCTTGCGATGGGCTGAGCTCCAGGGCCTGCACCAGCCAATCCTCGTTCTTGGCCATCGTTCCCAACATGATGGCCACGCCTTCGGTGGTCAGGGCGTGCGCGGGCGTGCGCAGCACGAACGGCACGTCCGCGCCAATGTACTGGTCGTACACGGCATGGCCCAGTTCGTGTAGAACCGTGTCCATCCAATAGAGGTTGGGCTTCATGTTGCAGAGGATGCGGACGTCGCCCGCGCGATCGAGGTCGGCGCAGAAGGCGTGCGGATCCTTCCCCGGCTTCTCGTACAGATCGCTGCGCGCCAGGATGCCCGCCACATCCATACCCATGCTGGCGTAGTACCTGCGGGCCAACCCGACCGGGTCCTGCTCGGCATAGAGCTCGTTGAGGACGGTCGCGCCGCCGCCGAGCGTCTCCTGGAAAAACAGATCGCCGAAGTGCCAGGGTCGGAGCTCGGCCGGCGTGATTCCGAAGCGCGCGGCGCGCTCCGCGTCGGTCTCGGCCTTCAGCGCTGCGAATGGCTCGCGCGTCAGGTCGTCCAGCTCGTCGAACAACCGGAACAGCTCGCCCTCGTCGATCTCCTGGAGCGTGAGCTGGAGGCTGTAGTAGTTGGGGAATCCCAGTCGGCGGGCCGCCTGGTTGCGAAGCGTCACCAGCTGGCGGAGGTGGCCCTTGACCTTGGCGCCGACCGCCATGTAGCCCTTCCAGGCAGCCTCAACCAACGCGCTGTCGCTCGACTCGGCCAGAATGCGACGCACCTCGTTCTCGGTCATCCGGGTGCCGTTGACCAGGCTGCGATGCGTGTTGAAGATCTGCTCGGCCTCTGCTTCCAGCGCGACGATCTTCTTGAGGAGCGCTGGGTCGGCCTGGCGCGGCAGATAAGCGCGGTAGATGACGTCAAGCTGGCGCGCGAGCTCGGGATTGGCAATCGCCTTACCCCGTTTCAGCTTCTCAAGTCGGGCGAAAGTGTCGCGATCGCTGTGCAGATCGACGAGGGCTTCCTGCGTCGCACGGCGGCGGGCAAAAGCCGCATCCGTGCCCGTGACGCTGGCTTCCCACGAAGCGTGCTCCGATTCGACATACAGCGGACGGAACTCGGCAAGATAGGCATCGCGCAGCGCGACGAACTCCGCCTCTGCCTCATTGCGGAGCCGTAGTTCAACGCGCGTCCCACGTTGGCAGCCGACCAGCATTGCCGCCGTGGCAATTAGCGCGGCGGTCGTACATCCACGAACCGAAGTTGCGTGCGTC
>CAZDTB010000431.1:0-4278 GCA_964508075.1 uncultured Planctomycetales bacterium | reverse complement strand
CGGAAATGGTTGAACGTCATGCTGAGCGAAGCGAAGCATCTTACCGCGTTCGCGAGCAGATTCCTCGCTGCGCTCGGAATGACCACGTTCGACATTTCCCGCCCGCGGTAATAACACGGAGACAGAGCATGATGCGCATCACGCTGGCAACGCTGACCTGCCTTGCGGCAACGGGCCTGGCTCGCGCCCAGGCCCCACTAGCCGCCCCGATCGAGAACCCCACTGGGCAGTACCTCGTGTGGGGTGACTACAAGATCGAGGTCAACCAGTACGGCGGTCTCGGTCGCAACTGGCCGACGCCGGATCTGGTCTGGGAGCAGTATGAGATCCTCAAGGAGAAGGCCGCGGCGAACCCCGAGCCGCCCAACACGCTGCGCGCCATCCTGCTGATCCTGCCCACGACCGAAGCCACGGCGGTGAAGTGGGAGAACGGCCAGGAGACTGTGGTCGGGCAGAAGACGACCTCGATGACCTCGGCGGAGGTCAAGTGGCAGATCGAGCAGTGGCGCGAGTTCGAGGAGCTGATCTACGTCTACTCGGGCGGCAATGCCTGGCTGCGCACCGACATCAAGGTCATCGATGAGCCGCTCAAGGTGAAGACCGACGAGAACTGGGGTTTCTGGGCGGGCCAGCAGCGGGAACTGCTGGATAACTACGTTCCGTTCGAGCGCGGCGACTACCAGAGCTACACCTCGATCTACTGCTCGAAGGACCTGCACGCCGGCCCGCACGGCGGCACGATCGGCGCGATCGGCGGCATCAAGGGTTGCGGCACGTCGGACAACGCGTTCTACGGCCGCGGCCAGTGGATCGACGAACGCACCGGCTACGTCGCGTTGCACGAATGGCTCAACCAGCAATGCTCGGCGACCAGCAACATGATGCCTTACCCCGACGGCGAGACGCTCTGGAACAACTACGTGTTGCACAAGATCGGCTACCGCGAAGACAAGGAGCTGAACGCGTGGCCGTGGCTCTCGCTGCGGCGGGATACGATGACGCAGATCATCCGTCCGGGCATGTGGAAGCGCTGGACGGCGATCGACCCGTACATCTCGCTGGCGATCGGGCAGTGGGTGGTGTTCGGTCCGACCGAAGGGGGAAAGGCCCGCGAGTTGACGACCGCGCCGGACTCCGCCGGCAAGTTCATCGAGATGGAGATGGAGAAGTACACGCACTTCAATCTCCTCGGCGCCCGCGCCTCGAGCGAGGACGCTCCCGAGATCGGGCTGGGCACGTACTACTTCCGCACCTTCGTCGAGGCCGATGCGGAAAAGGAAGTGCGTCTGTGGGCCGCCGCCGACGAGCGGTTTCAGCTCTGGCTCAACGGCGTCATAGCCCGCGATGGCTGGGGCTGGAACTACTCGGAAGACGACGGCAAGCTCTTCGAGAAGGTGGCCTACGTGACGCTCGAACGAGGTGTAAACACGCTCGTCCTGGTCCTGCCCAACGAGAAGTTCCCGGTCGAGTTCCGCGTGCGCTTCTGCGACACCGACGGCTCGGGTCGGCCACCCGAGGGCGTCACCGCGTTTCCGCTGCTCGGTGATCGCACCGCCGTGCCGCTGGCCGAACCGGTCGTGCACGACTTCAAAAACCCCCGTCTCTACAAATGGGCGGACATCAACGATCAGCCCTGGCTCAAGCTGCCCCGCTTCGACGAGGCCGCCTTGCGCGAGCTGACCGGCATCGAAACGCTTACGATCCGCACCAACGGCAAGCCGCGCCAGGACGAGGACGGCGAGGAGTACGAGCCGCCGCAGCACTTGTTCTTCGACGTTCCGCGGGCGGCGGTGACCTCGCCGTGGATCGCCGAGCCGGCCGAGGACAATGCCAAGCTGAACAACGATTTCGATTGGAACTGGAAGTCGCTGGCGTGGCTGCGCGTGCCCGGGCGTCCGGGGCCGGAGAAGGACGTGCTATTCCTGCGTTTCGACGTGGCCGAGCCCTTGATGCACCTGCTCAAGACCAAGGGCCGGCCGGCAAACGAGAGCATCGTCGGCTGGGTGCTGGTCGAGCACAAGCTGGCCTACGTCGTGCTCGCCGATTTGGACCTACGCGAGGCGCCGGAGACACCGCTTGGCCTGCTGAGCAGGCAACCGGAGTAGACGAGCGAAAAGAGCGGTGGCACGGGCGTCTCGCCCGTGAGGCCACAGGCGGGACGCCTGTGCCACCCTGCTTCTGTTAGGTACCCTAAAGTCTTTTACTCCAGCTTCTGAACAGCCACGTAATCGATACCGATCTTCGGCTCGGAAACGGAGTCGGGGCCCCCCTCGTAGTGCAGCGTGAGAACGTGCTCGCCCTTGGTCAGCTCGATCGGGTCGGATCCGTACTGCCGTGACAGCACGCGATACGGCACGTGCAGGTCGATCACCCCGGCCTTGTTACCCAAGCCGACGCTCTGACCATCCAGCTTTGCCGTGATGCGGCCGGCGTGGTGGTTCAGGGCCAGGCCCAGATGCAGGGCGTGTTTGCCGCTCTCGAGGATCGGCACGCGCAGCTCGAGCTGCTCGCCCTTGCCGCCGGGGTGCCAGATCAGCAACTGACCGCCCGCCCACAGCCTGCCCTCCTCAAGCGTGACCTGTGGCCCGGGTCGGGCCAGCTCCTCCGCCTGGTAGTAGCGTGAGTTCCGCATGGCGCCGCCCGCCGCCGGCTGCCAGTCCGCCGGCAGCGACAGCGGGCGCACGTCCTCGTCCGTGATGGCCACGTGATCGTCCATCGTGCCCGGGCGGGCATAGTGATAGCCGATCCGGGCGTACGACATGCCGGGCGTGGGCAGGTGGCTGAACAGCTCCAGGTAGAACGCCAGCCGACTTCGGAACGGCAGGTCGTCGATGATGTGCCAGCGCTGGTTGGTGACGAAGCCACGGTTGCCCGGACCGTCGTCCCGCGGCTGCCCGCAGTAGGCATGCCCGAAGATGTCGGGCACCGACCAGCCGTAGTTGAAGTAGTCTTCCGAGCCGGTCCCGAACGTGGACGGAAACGTGTCGTCGTCCACGAAAACCTTCTCGTCACCCTCGCCCCACCAGCCGCCGGACGGCGTCGGCACCGCGCAGGGATTCAGCAGCATCAACGCCGAACCGACATACGTCCCACAACCGTTGGCGATCAGAAAGGGCATGTCCTGGACGGCGTGCGGCGATGCCAGCAAGCCGTGATCGACGCGCCAGCGGGCGCGGAAATGCATCGAGGTCTCGTCGTTCCACTGGTAATCCATCGGCAGCGCTGAGCCGGTCACGGTGACCTGCTGCTGGCCGCGGTTGTCGATGACGATGCTCAACGACGACTTGAACGGCATGACGTACCGGCAAGTCATCGTTCCGTCCGGCGACACGGTAAACGGGAGCGAGTTGAACGGGTTGACTCCCGGAGCGGCCCCGAAGAAATCGCCAATCGGGGCCTGCACCTGCCCCCAGGGATAGTCATCACAGATCACGTTCAGGATCGTCTGGCGCAGCGCCAGGTCGAGGTCTTGCGCGTGGACCCTGAGCGTGAGCCGCTCCAGCGCCTGTGGACCTTCGAGCTTCAGCACCTCCTGCGCGCTCCGCGCGAGAATCGTCGCGGCAATCGGCACGGGCGCCTTTTTCGACGTCGCGGGACACTGCCCTTGTGGATCGGCCAGCAGTCGCGACGTGTTTTGAAGATCGGTCGCGTAGCTCCTCAGGTCCTCGGGCGCAAACGTCTGGACGGCCGCACCAGAATCGTATCGGCGAATCTGAACGTGGTAGAAGTGGACCTTCTTTACGTCACCGATCCAGATCAGGCGGCAGCGCTTGGCGAACGGGATCGGGCAGTAGCCGGCCAGACTCTGCTGAAAAGTCCCGTTCAGAATCACCTCGTCAATCCCCAGCTTCCCGGCGAAGGCCCGGTAGGGGCAGGTCAGGAACTCCGGCGCCGGCCCTTCGTACAGCGGCGTCCTGCCGCCGTCGAGGAACAACCGGATATCCCCGGTGCAGGCCGCCGTCCAGGTCCGCACGATCGCGCCCGGACCCTCGACGTCGCAGATCAGGTACTCGCCGATGCCTTCTGCGTCCGGCTCTTTGAGGACGGCCTCGAAATTCGGGGTGGTCTCGTTACCGAAGCCGTCGTTGTTGGCAAACCACCCCGGTCCGCCGGGCAAGGCGCTGGCCCGGTCGTAGGACGAGAACTGGATGGTCTTGTAGAACGGCTGCGGCAGATCGGCCAGGCGTGATAGGTCGGTCATCTCCCGCAGCAGCTTCCCGGTATGGATCGGCGTCGCACAGCCGACCGTACCCGAAAGGCCCATAGCAACACACATAC
>CAZDTB010000430.1:0-4299 GCA_964508075.1 uncultured Planctomycetales bacterium | reverse complement strand
GTCGAGCCGCTGGTCTCCGTTCAGGTCGCCGACCGCAACGGACGTGGGCCACTCACCGACGCCGTAGTACACCGGCGCGGCAAACGTCCCGTCGCCGTGGTTCAGCAGCACCGAGATGCTGTCGTCCCAGAGGTGCGTCGCCACTAGGTCGAGCCACTCGTCCCCGTTCAGGTCACCGACCGCAACAGAGTAGGCCGTGAAGTCGCTGCCGTAGTGGATTGGCGCGGCAAACGTCCCGTCGCCGTTGTTCAGTAGCACCGAGACTGCGTCGTCACAGTCATAGTCTTTCGCCGCCACCAGGTCGAGCCAGTGGTCGCCATTCAGGTCGCCGACCGCAACGGACTCGGGATAGTCGCCAACGTCATAGTGCACCGCGGAGGCAAACGTGCCGCCGCCGTTGTTCAGCAGTACCGAGACGTCGTCGCTACCCTCGTTCGCCACCGCCAGGTCGAGCCGCTCATCCCCGTTGAGATCACCGACCGCAACGGATTGAGGCATGTTGCCGGCGTCATAGTGCACCGCCGCGGCGAACGTCCCGTCGCCGTCGTTCAGCAGCACCGAGACGTTGCAGCTGCCCTGATTCGCAACCACCAGGTCCAGCCGCTCGTCGCCGTCGAGATCGCCGACGGCGACGGACATAGGGGAGTTGCCGACGTCGTACTGCGGGCTGGGAAACAGCGGGCCGGTCGCCAGCGCCGCCCTCCCGCAGACCAGCGCAAGCACCAGCGTCATGCCGAAACGAAACCGTGGGCCACGATCTGACATCGTGCCTGCTCCTTTGCAGCCCCCCCATTCGCCGGCCCTCTAACAGCATCCTACCACGGCAAGCTACTCGATCCAAGCGCCATTCGCGTATCTCACCGCGAAACCCGCCCGTGCGCAACGCGGAATTCAGGAAAAAATCGAGTCGCCCGGGCCGACCCGTCGAATGGATGGTAACCCGCGGGCCGCTGGCGGGGTCTCAGCAGTTGACGCCCCGGACGGGCGTGCGTAGCTTGCCAGTTCGATAACGGACTTGAGGATGCTGGCACTGGCCTGGGCCAATCTGATGCATAGCAAGATCCGCACGGCGCTTAGCGCGCTTGCGGTCGGGCTGGGGATCATGTTGCTGCTCGTCTCGAAGGGCCTGGCGGGCGGGTCGATCGCCGAGGTGGCCGAGCGCATGCAGAGCGTCGATGCCGAGCTGGTGGTCCTCCCCGCCCAGGACAACATCATCTTTACCAACAGCGCCCCGTTCCCGCGGGCTTTCCGCCGATTCATCGAAAAGCAGGCCGACGAACACGGACCGCTCGCGACCGCCGTCATCCCGGTCTTCTTCGGGCAGATTCATATGGGCGGACAGCAGCAGCGGCTGTTCGGCGTCGATCCGGCGCAGATGTCGCTATTCCTCGCCGGCAGGTGCGTGCTCGAAGGGACCGTGTTCGAACGGGCACACGGCTTCGCCCGGCAGCTCGAAGACCCCACGGCGGACCTTCCGCCGGACGATGCCCCGGAGCAGGTCATCAGCGCGTTTCTCGAGCCGGGCCTGGAGCTGGTGATCGACGACCGCCTGCGGCGTGTCGGGCGAGTCGACCAGCAGACCGGCGAGACGGTTCCCTATCGGATCGGCGACGAGATCCGCGTGATGGGTCGGGAATTCCGGATCGTCGGCGTGGTCGAGACCGGCGTCGCCGGACGCGTCTTCGCCCCGCTGCAAACGCTGCGTGAGATCGCGCTGGCGGGTGAGACCAAGTCGAGCATGTTCTTCGTCAAGCTGCGGCCGGATGTTGATCCGGTGACGGCGGCCGACCGTCTCGCCGCCGCCCTCGGCACCGCCGCTCGGGTCGAGCTCAAGAGTCAGTATGGCCGACTGCTGCGCGAGAGCTTCGCGCAGGTGAACATGTACATGAACGCGTCGAGCGGCCTGGCCCTGGTGGTCTGTTTCCTGTTCATCCTGCTGACCATGTACACCATCGTCATCCAGCGCACGCGCGAGATCGGCATTCTCAAGTCGCTCGGCGTGACGCGCCTCGACCTGCTGCGACTGTCAGTCGTTGAGGCATTGATGATCTCGCTCGCCGGCGTTGTAATCGGAATCGGTATCTCGTACGCCGCCAAGTGGGGTCTCGGCGTCGCGCGTCCGCTGCTGACGGTCGACTTGTCCAGCGGACTGCTGCTTCTGGCGGCTTTGATCGGCGTGGTCGGCGGCGTGCTGAGCGCGCTGTATCCCGGATATCGGGCCGCCCGGCTCGACCCCGCGGTCGCATTGAGCCACGAATGAACGACCAAACGATGATCGACATCCGCGACGTGCATCACACCTACCGCCACGGCGGCGTCGACGAGCCCGTCCTGCACGGTCTCGACCTGCAGATCCGCCGCGGGGAGTTCGCGATCATCATGGGCCCGTCCGGCTGCGGCAAGACCACGCTGCTCAACATCCTCGGTCTGATGATGCCGCCCACCCAGGCCGACCGCGTTCGCATCGCCGGGCATGAAACGCTCGGGCTTGCGGAGGGCGTGCGCGCCCGGCTGCGGCGTGAGACGATCGGCTTTGTCTTTCAGCGTTTCAACCTGCTGCCGACGATCAGCGCGCGCAAGAACGTTGCATTGCCGTTGAAGATCCGCAAGGCGGAACTCGACGGCCAGGTCGATCGTCTGCTCGAGCTGGTCGGGCTGAGCGATTACGCCCACAAGAAGCCCGGCCGGCTCTCGGTCGGGCAACAGCAGCGCGTCGCGATCGCCCGGGCGATGGTCGGGCACCCCGCCCTGCTGCTGGCCGACGAGCCGACCGGCAACCTCGACTCGGCCAACGCTCAGGCGGTTCTCGCGCTATTGTCGGACTTCCACCGCGAGTGGGGCCAGACGATCCTGATGATCACGCATAACGAACACCTGACGGTCAGCGCCGACCGCGTCATCCAGATGCAAGATGGACGATTCCGCTGAGAAAAAGGGTACATCCGACTCTTTCGGCCGCCCCCCCGCCGAATCGGTTGCACCGACCGTCGGGCACCTACACCGGCTGCGCCTCTGGTTCGCTGCCTACCTGATGTGGATGATCGGGCTGTTCGCGCTTGCCCTAGTGATGTTTGCCCGTTACGAAGCGGGCGACCCCGCCGCCCTGGCTCCCTGGCTGCTAGTGTTGACCCTCTTTTATGTCTCGCTGTGCAACACCCTCTTGCCGCTGCCGACGACGTGGGTCTTCCTGCTGCTCGCCTCTGAGGACGTGATGCTGTTCGAGTCGGCCTGGCTGCGCGTCGCCACGGTGGCCCTGCTCGGCACCACCGCGACCATGATGGCGAACCTCAACGAGTACCACGTCTTCGGCTACTTCCTGCGTGCCAGGCTCGGCGACCGCATCCGCCGCACGCACTTGTACCGCTGGGCAATCCGCTGGTTCGACGTTTCGCCGTTTCAGACACTCGCGCTGATCGCGTTCATCCCCATCCCGGTCGACTTCGTCCGCTGGCTGGCGATCCTCCGGCGATATCCGCGCTGGCGTTTCGCGGCGGCGTACTGGATCGGCCGCCTGCCACGCTACGCGTTGCTCGCCGGCATATCGGTAGCGCTGCGGCTCGGCACGTGGGAGATCATTCTGATCCAGGTAGGGATCGTCGCCGTGCTCGGCGCACGACTGCTTTGGACCGCCGTTCGTCACTCCCGTGAGACTGCTTCGCCCGTCGAAGAATCGGCGTAGAGTAGTTTCAGTAATCCCTGGGCGGGTGCCACTGGCAGCTTGCTGCCAGTGCCGCGGCAAACACGGGCGGACAAGCCGCCCGTGGCACCCGACTGTTTTTGAAACCGCTCCAGCGGGCGCTGGGTCGAGAATCCCTTCCCGGCCCAGCCAATTCGATCGTTACCGGCCCGCTCTGCTACGGCCAACGCAGCAGAAACACGTGGTACGTCGGCTCACCGGGATGAATCTCAACCTCGGCCGGCGCAGTCGGCTGGCACCCGGCTCCGCTCCCGTGCTCTGGGGGCCCGTTGGGCCAAGGCCCAACTGGCTGTGGGCCCGCCGCCAGGTTCGCGGCAAACCCAGCAAATCGTAGCCGTGCAGGGCGTTTGTGGGGTAGAATATGAGCAGGCCATGAGGCGTTCATGGCATTCACGTCAGTTTCCACATCAAGGAGGGAGTATCATGGCACGCATAGCCGGGGTAGATATACCTAGAGACAAGCAAATTTGGGTTTCCCTGCAGTATATCTATGGTATTGGCTCTACTTTGAGTCAGAAAATTCTAGCTCAGACTGGCATTAATCCTAGTACTGAGACGGATAGCCTTACTGAAGAAGAGGTTAATCGTCTCCGGGAGATTAT
>CAZDTB010000429.1:0-4302 GCA_964508075.1 uncultured Planctomycetales bacterium | reverse complement strand
CTTGAAGCCGAGGTCATCGTTCTGTTCATAGGCGACGGATTTCTCGCAGATGCTCAGGACCGTGCTGGAGCCGCTCCAAGGGATGCGACCAACGTTGACTTCGCCGTAGAAGTCGATCGGATCGCTGTCCTCACCCCAGTGATGGTCGCCGTCGGCGTCCCACGATTCGCTGTCGGGCAGCGACAGCTCGGCATAGTAGAAATCCGTTTCCGGCTGTCCGTAGCCCGCGTCCTGCCAGGTCAGGCGCATCGGTACGTCGTCGTAGTCCCCGACCAGTAGCACGTCCATGATGCCCCACTCGCCGGAGGGGTACTTCTCGCGGAGGAAGTTCCGCATCTTCTCGGCCAGGTCATAGCCGCTGTAGTTAGTGTTGATCCACGTCGTGGTCACCACCTCGACGTTGCGGCCCTTGGCGGTCTCCCAAGCGACCAGCGGTGCCACCGCGGAGGTCAGCGAGTCCAGCGTGATGATCACGTAGTCGTGCAGACCGCGGCCGGCAGCGGCCCCATCGTCGTACCAGCTCGCCGCCTGTTCGTAATTGAGGATGATATCTTCCGCGATCCGCTCCGTGCTCGTGAGGTTGTCGATGACGGCGGGAGTGGGCGTTTCCGAAACCGTGTAGTGCACGTGAACGGTGATCTCGGGGTGGTACAGCAGCCGACCGGAGAGCGGATGATACGTAAACGGCGCAACACGCACATCGACCAGGTTGTACTTGCGATAGCCGGCGGTGCGGACGAGCTCGACCGTGCTCGGCGGATAGGGCTGGTCACTTCCGTAAACCGCATTGTAGTTCTGCTGGTATTCGTCCTGGCCAGCCGCATACAGGGTCGGGTCCTCTTCGCCAATCACGCGCGGCAAGGGCGCGGGCGGCACCCGGTAAGTCCCGGGCAGCGCGATGCCGGCACCGGCGTCGAACGTGACCTCGACCACCTGGGCCCCGGGAGGAATAGCGACGGCGAAGATCCGGGAGGGCAGCGCCGGCTTGCCGGGCACGAGCAGGTAACCGAAACCATCGACCGCGAGCTCATGCCCGCGCTGGGTGTCGGTCAGCTCGTACATTCCTACGGGGATGGTCGCGCTGACCGTTGCCTGCCCGGCCGTTGCGAGGGCGCTGGTTGGAATGAGGAACGCGATTGTCAAGGCCAGCGTCGCCGCCACGAGCGGCCAATGTCCTGGTTTGCACGTGCTTGAGCGTACCATGATTCTCTCCTTCGTTGGTTGAACTGCGTATCCACGAAGCGGTCGCCGGCCCAGGCCGGATTGGTTCCCGACGTACGCTTGACCGACCGTTTTGTGGTTTCAGGTCCGCAGCCTGCCTGCGTTGCGCAGCGCGGCATAACCGCGACTTAAGGCCAACGCCGCGGGAGATGTCTCCCGCGGCGCGCTTTGTTTCAGTCTCCTGTCAACGCTGACCGGGTCGTTACGGGCAAGTGGTCCCGTAGACGCCCAGGAGTGCGGACAGGTCGGATAGATCGACGTCGCCATCCCCGTCGAGATCGCCGTCCTCGTATACTGCGCCGCTAGTCATCCCGTAGTTTGACAGCAATTGCGAGAGGTCGGCCAGATCGATGTCGTTATCGCCGTCGAGGTCGCCGAAGCAAGCCGCGTCCTCGCAAAGGAAGTCATCGATCCGGAAATCGTCGATCGCCGCCTCAACCAGTGAGCCGGAGCCCTCGTCCGAGGCCACGAATCGCATCTTGATGTCCGCGTTGAGCTCCGTGACCTTGTCGAGAACCTGAAACTCGTGATAGAACCAGCCGCCGTTCGTCCCCGCGCCCGACGGACCGACTACCTCAACGCTGACCCAGCTCACGCCGCCGTCGTCGGAGATGTCGACCTCGAAGATGTCGGCGTTGGGCGATGCGCCGGTGTCATTGGAGTACCAGCGCCAGTAGCTGATGACGGGATCGGAGGCCTCGGAGAGATCAAACGTGGGCGTGAAGAGCGTAGTCTTGCCGTCGTCGACGTCGTAAGTGCCCAGGCCGTCCCCGGCCCGGCCGTCGGTCGCCCAGCAGACTGCCCCACTCGGGGTGTGGTCGTCCTCGGGCTGGGCTGCAGTTCCCTCCGGATCCATGCGATTCCAGATGCCGGTACTCGCGTCGTCGTCGGGAGCGCCAACCGTCCAGCCTTGGTCGGTCTCGAAGTCGTCTTCGAAGAAGGTGACGATTTCGGTGATGGGAAAGGCGCTGTACGTTTCGTCAGGCGCGTCGCGCGGATCGCTGAAGACACCGTTGACGGCTTCCTCGGCGGTGAAATAGAAGTCGATGGTCGAGCCGCAGTCCAGCGCGGGCAGCGTAGCCTCGTAGTGGTTGGGCGGCCCTTCGACCATGTCAACCGTAACGAACCCGCCACCGTCGATCGAGTAGTGCAACTGCCCGCTGCCGGCGACCGGCACGCCGTCGCCGATTGGCGTGACCACGACCTCGATGGTGATGGCTTGCCCCGGCAAGACCGTCTCGGGGATACCGCCGGGGTAATCGAAGCCGACCGCGGCCACGCCCCGGAACTGGACGGTCGGATCACCGAACAGGTTCAGTTCGTAGTAGCACCAGCGTCCGCAGTCGTCGTTAATGCGATAGAGGTTGTCCTCCTTGGAGTCCTGGTTGGCACGCCCCATCTCCATCATGCCTTCACCGTAGACGGCGTCCCAGTATTCGCGGTTAAAACGCTGTGAGGGCCCGTCGGTGCTGTTGTACTGTCCCCAGCCGTAGCGGGCGTTCATGACCACGCCGAAGCCGCCGTAGTTGGTCTTGATATTCATGTGCTCGGCCCAGCAGTCGGTCCCATCGAAGTGACCGGCGAGACAGGTCTGGGAATACACGAAGCACAGATCGGTGTTGGTGAGGTCGGAGAGGACATCGCTGTTGTATAGCTTCATAGCGTAGTCGGGGCTGCCGTGCCCGAGGTGATCGAGCAGGTGTACGCCGCTGTTGATGCGCGCCACGAGATCCGCCTGGGACCAGTCCCCGTCGCGCTCGAAGAGTGTGTCAATGACGTATTGGTCGGAGGGAATGCCCACCGTCGTGTAGCCGTCGGCGCTCGAACCGTCGATGAGCTGCTCGAGCGTGTTGGCCGCGTAATCGGATACGCCGCCGAAGCCGAGGTACTCACCGACCAGCAGGACGTTCTCAACCTGGGTGTGCCCGCCGTTGAGGTACCAGAGCGTCTTGGTGACGAAGCGGCCGATCTCGGTGGTGCTGCCGCCGCAGGCCCGGCCGATGTAGACCTCGGCAACCAGGTCAACGTCGCCGCCGCCGGGGCCATCGGTCGGCTCGCCCCAGTAGCCGTCGCCGTCGTAGTTCCAGGTGCCATCCAGACACCCGACGTACAGATCGCCGGGCATCGCGGTCTCGGTGTCACCGCCCGGATAAGCCTGCACGTAGAGATTCTTGGCAGGCAGGATGTCGTCGTCGCCGCCGATGATGGCGTAGCTGATCCCGTCGTTCATGTAGCAGTCGGTGATGTAGTCGCGAATCGTATCAGGATCGCTGCCTCCCGCGTCGGTCGTCGTGCGAATCTCGGTCAGCATCCCGTTGGCGTCGTGGTAGGCCTTCAGCGGTTGAAATGCAGTGGCATACGCGTCCGTCGTGATGATCAGCAGGTCGTAGCTTCGTTCGCCGCGCCCGCCCGCTGCCGCGTAGCTGTCAACTTCGGCGGGGTTGTCGACCTTGGCCAACACTTCCTGCTCGTCCTGGGCCAGGCCGCGGAGGAGTGCGGAGGCCCGGCCGGTCTCCGCCAGGTCCACAACGACGCTGAGGTTCGGATAGTAGCGCAGCTCACCGGTGGCCGGCAGATATTCGATCGGATGAAGCTTCAACACCAGGATCTGATAGCCGCGGAAAGCCTGCGTGCCAATTTCCTCGAACGTGGCCGGCGGAAAGACGGCCGTGGCCCCGTAGATGGCGGGGTCCGGCGTCGGCAGGACCACCGCCTCCGGACCGTCCGAGAGCTTGAACGGGTGGGACAGCGGTTCGACCAAATATCCAGCGCCCAGCGAGACGCTCTGGCCGATAACTTCGATACTCGATACTTCCGTGCCAAGCGGGAGCAGGATTCGCGCCCCACACGCGGGCAGCGCCGGCTCACCGGCGGTTCCGCTGCTCGAACACCCCGGCATCGTGATCCGATCGTACTCGATGCCGCCGATCGTGACCGTCGAGACCTGCGGCCGAGCGAACGAGTAGTCCACGCTCACCTGCGTTCCCGACGCGCTGGCGGCGGGCGCCGCCAACACGACCGCCAACGTCAACGCGAACAGGCCACAGTAGACCCCCTTCTTGCGTGTGTCTGGATGTTGCG
>CAZDTB010000428.1:0-4312 GCA_964508075.1 uncultured Planctomycetales bacterium | reverse complement strand
CCGGATGACGAAGCCCGGCATGCGGCCCGCAAGACGGTGCAGGCCCAAGGAGCGCTGTGGTTCCCCTACTACGACCACGACTATCCTCCCAGGGAGGCCACCCAGGACTGGGCCGCCCGCATGCAGGGTCAGCGCAAGCGCTGGGGCACGTATCATCCCCGGTGGGTCGCCCTCGGCGATCCGGCCGGCTGGGTGGGGCTCGAGATGCGGACCCCGCAATTCGACGGGGCCCGGCAGGCGCGCAGCGAAATACAGTTCGTGACCCGCGTCGGGAACGACCCCCCGCCCGGCCGAGTGCTCGATGTGTATGGGTACAATTCGACCGGAATCCCGTACAACGACGTGACCGACGTGCGGCTGTCGGCCGACGTCAAGCTGCATTCCGGCGACGGGTACATCGAGCTATGCATCTCGAAGTACGACGATTTCTTCTACGCGCGACTCCACGCCGATGGGCGCGTGACACTCGAGCACGGCGACGGCAACTCCCCGCAACGGCAGCAATGGGGCGCAACACAGATCTCGCTGCCGGGGCATCCGATCCGATTCTCCTTAGGCCACGCCGACTATCGCGTCGCGGTCGAGATTGACCACCGGACGGTGCTCGAGAGCTCGCCGGAGAAATACAGCGTCACGGCGGAGGTCGCAGCGCAACGCGCGCCGCTGGTCCGGCCGCCGGGGCAGAAGCCGGTCTGCCCGACGATTCGCATCGCCGCCGAACGAATCCAGGCCGCGCTGGCGCACCTGCTGATCGAGCGGGACGTTTACTACACCAGTGGTAGCCTGCGCGACCACGGTGCCAGCCCCGGCACGGGTACTCAGGGGCACGCGCTCACGTTGAACGACGACGCCTATTTCATGTGCGGGGACAACAGCCCGGGCAGCCATGACAGCCGCGCCTGGAGCGCGGCCGATCTCGGCCCGCACCTGCGCACCGCGCACAACGAGGGGGAGTACGAGCTGGGCACGGTGCCGGCGGATCAGATGATCGGCCGGGCGTTCTTCGTGTACTGGCCGGGCTTCCTGCCGTTGAGCGGGAAAGGCCCGAACCTTCTGCCCGACCTCGGTCGCGTACGCTGGATTAACTAATCGTGACCAGACCGGAAACCGCGACAAACTCCGCCGATGCATCTCCGCCAGCCGCGGCCGAAGACGCCGGTGATAGGCCACAGCGCTCCGCTTCGATCAGCTCCCAGATCATCGAATCGATCCAGATCGTTCTGACGGCATTGATGCTGGCGTTCATGTTGCGGGCGTTCTTCATCGAGGCGTTCATGATTCCCACCGGGTCGATGGCCCAGTCGCTACTGGGGCAGCACGGCGCGCTGGTATGTCCGAACTGCGGCTGGAGATTCGACCACGGACCCGCCGAGGGGCGCGGCGACAGAGGGGACCAGAACAGCTTTCGCGCACCCCCCTATGCGTTCTGTCCGAATTGCCACGTACGCACTGAGTTGCGACCCGAGGAAATCGCCGTGCGAGCCGGTGACCGCATCCTCGTGCACAAGTGGCCGTACGTGCTGGGCGGAGCGCTGGGCCCACGGCGCTGGGATGTGATCGTCTTTCGCGACCCGGCCGACCCGTCGCGGAATTTCATCAAGCGGCTGGTGGCCCTGCCCAACGAGACGATCGAGATTGTCGACGGCGACGTGTTTATCAAGGCGGCCGGCGACGACGAGTTCCGCATCGCCCACAAGACGCCGGCCGCTCAGAGCCAGCTCTGGCTCGTGGTCTTCGATCAAGACTACCTCCCGACCGGTGCCACCCGCGCGGCTCGCCCACCCGCTTGGGTCACCGAGCGACCGGCGGACCGGAACGACAACGGCTGGAACGGCCTGGAGACGCGCGTCATCCGCTACCAGGCCGGTGACGCCGCCCCGCGCGCGATCGTGTTCGAACCGACCGGCTCACGGTATTACCTCCAGGACGTGTGCAGCTACAACCACGGCAGCGACGGCAACTTCGTGGGTGACGCTCGCATCCTGGCCGAGGTCACTCCGCGAGGCGGGGAAGGCTGGCTCCGGTGGGAAATCATCCGCGACGGACGACTGTTCGCCGTCCGCATCGACCAGGCCGGCAACGTCTCGTTGAGCGTGAATCCACCCGGCAACGACACTAGCGAACGGGTCTTGGGTACGACGAGGATTGGCGCCCTCGACGATCGACGCCCGCGGGTGATTGAGTTCGGGCACCTGGACTATCGCGTATATGTCAAGATAGACGGCCATGAGTCGCTGGCCACGACGGACTACCAGTACGCGCCCGATCTCGACCGGCTGCGCGCCACGCACCGGATCACGCCGCTCGAGCTGCGGCTGGTAGCGAGCGGGCTGTCACTGGAGCTGCGCGGGTTGCGGGTCGATCGCGACGTGCACTACGCGTACAATCGAGCCATTACGCAACGGGCGTACGCCGGTCACCCGTTTCGGCTCGGCGAACACGAGTACTTTGTGCTGGGTGACAACAGCCCGAACAGCCACGACAGCCGCGAATGGTACGCTGTCGGGCGGCATCTGGAGGAAGCCCTGCGAACGAACTCCTACCGACTGGGAACCGTGCGCGCGGATCAGATTGTCGGCCGGGCGTTCTTCGTGTATCTTCCTGGATTGCTGCCGCTCGATCAGCGCGGCGGGTGGCGGATTCCGGACGTCGGGCGCATGCGCTTCATTCGATAGCTGGCGCCGCCCGGGCCCCGCGGCGTTCCGAGCTGGAAGTTGTTAACATCCGCGGGCTTCGTGGTTCCAGCGGCTGACGCAGCGGGCAGGCGTCTGGGCCAGTCTGTGGCGTGAAACCGCTCCCGATGGCCGAGCGAGGGTTTGGTATTGCCGTAACTTCATACAAATACTGGACGTGCGCGGTTCCAATCGGCCCAAGGTTGCTCATTCTGGCACCGTGGACGACAACGCCGGGGTAGTGCGTTCCGTGTATGCGAATTGCTGGCTGAACGAGGTTCTAAACAGGTTATCCACAAGCTCATCCGCGTGGGCACACGCCAATGCTCCTCGAAGCCGACCAGCTCGTAAAGTCCTATAACGGCCGCGTGGTGGTCGACCGCGTCAGCTACCGGGTGGACGACGGCGAGATCGTCGGCCTGCTCGGTCCAAACGGCGCCGGCAAGACCACCAGCTTTCGCATGACCGTCGGCATGATTCAGCCCGAGGGCGGGCACGTCCGCTTCCTGGACCGCGACGTCACCCACCTGCCCATGTACAAGCGAGCCCGCCGCGGCATCGGCTACCTCTCGCAGGAACCCAGCGTCTTCCAGCGGCTGACCGTCGAGGAAAACCTGCTGGCGATCTGCGAAACCATGCGCTTCACCCGACAGCAACGCCGACAAAAGGTCGAAGAGTTGCTCGACCAGTTCGGGCTGCGCATCGTGCGGAAGAACTCCGCCAAGAACGTCTCCGGCGGTGAGCGGCGCAAGCTCGAAATCGCCCGCGCCCTGATCACCAACCCCCGGCTGATCCTGCTCGACGAGCCTTTCAGCGGCGTCGACCCCAAGGCGGTCGAGGAGCTGCGGCGTGAGATCCAGCGTCTGCGCGGTGACGGAATCGCCATTCTGCTGACCGACCACAACGTCCACGAGACGCTCAAGGTCACCGACCGCAGCTACGTGATCCACGAGGGGCAGGTGGTCAGCGCGGGCACCCCGCACGAGCTGGTCAACGATCCGCGCGTCCGCGAGACCTACCTGGGTGACACGTTCAAGGGTGACGAGTTCGAGCCCGGGCAAACGACGTGATAGTCCGTCCCATATGAGCCCCAGCGCCGCTGATGTCCAGATCACCGAACGTGACGGAGGCGTGGAGTTCTCCGTCAAGGTCGTGCCGGGCAGTACACGCAACCAGATCGCGGGTGTTTGGGACACGTCGCTGCGTTTGGCGGTAACGGCGCCGCCCGAAGGCGGCAAAGCAAACAAGCAGGTGATTAGACTGGTTGCGGACGCGTTCCAGGTCAAACGCGGAGACGTGGCGATTGTCCGCGGGCACACGCAGCCGCTCAAGCGTGTACGAATCGAAGGCGTGACGCCCGCACAGGCGCGGCAGACGCTGATCACCCTCCTGGACACCGAGGATTGACGGCCAATCTAAGCACCAGTCCCGGAAGACGCCCGGCCCTGCAACGATCCGTCTCCCGCACATAGCACCCCCGGTGGCGGCCGAGACGACCGCTCCGCCATTGACCCCGGCACGCCCGGGTGCCCGAGCCGAACAGAACACGCATCAATCGCGGCTTGCCAGAGCGGTTTCAGAAATGGTCGGGTGCCACGGGCGGCTTGTCCGCCCGTGTTTGCCGCGGCACTGGCAGCAAG
>CAZDTB010000427.1:0-4320 GCA_964508075.1 uncultured Planctomycetales bacterium | reverse complement strand
CGAACGGGCCGCGGATTCGGGTGGCGGTGGTTGGATCAGCGGGGCACGCGTTCCCGGAGGCGCAGGCTCGCGCGCTGCTGGCGGTATTCGGTGCCCTGACGCAGCGGCACGGGCTTGAGTTGGAGCGGGTGTGGCTCGACCCGGCTTCGGACGCGCGTTTGCATCCCGAGTTGCCGGTCCCGGCACACCGATTAGTTGAGTTGCTTGTGCGCAAGGGCATCGTTCCCTAGGCGCGGGCGGCCCGGACGTGTGGGGGAAGCTGTGTCGCTAGGTTGGCAGCGGGAAAACTCTCGTGGCGACCGATAGAATAGAGTGAACGCTGGTGGTGTCCTGGCGTCGGGCCGGGACATTTTTTGTTGGAGTCGCGGAAGAGCAATGCCGCGTACTTTCGCACAACTCCCGGGATACGAGATCGCCAGCCGCATCGGACGTGGGGCCGGGGCGGTGATCTACGAGGCCCGCGAGCGCTCCTCCCGGAAGCGGGTGGCGGTCAAGCACGTGGTTCGGCACGGCCCCCAGGACGACCGCTTCGTCGAACAGGCCGAGACCGAATACAAGGTGGCCCACGAGCTGGATCATCCCTACCTGCGCAGGTGCTACGAAATCATCCGGGTGCGGCGCTGGCTGAAGACGCGCGAGCTGTTTCTGATCATGGAACTGGTGGACGGCGAGCGGCTCGACAACCAGTACCAGGATCGGCGGCCCGAACGGGTCGAGCCGGTCATCGAGATGTTCATGCACGTGGCCGAAGGCCTGCGCGCGATGCACAGAAACGGATACATCCACGCCGACATCAAGCCGAACAATATCCTGCTGGTTCCGGGAGGGCGGTTGAAAATCATCGACTTCGGGCAGAGCTGCCCGGTCGGGCACACCAAAAGCCGCATTCAGGGCACGCCCGACTACATCGCCCCCGAGCAAGTGATGTTGGCCCCGCTCGATCAGCGGACCGACATCTTCAATCTGGGCGCCACGATGTACTGGGTGCTGACCGGCAAGGCCTTCAGCACGGTCCTGCCGAACGCCCCGGCGGGCGCGAAGAAGATCGACCTGGATGCCCGCCGCGGCAACCAGCCCCCGCACGAATCCAACGAGCTGGTCCCGCTGCCGCTCTCACGCTTGATCATGGAGTGCTGCGCCAGCGAGCGGGAGCGGCGACCTTCGGATATGTCCAAGGTGATCTCGCGGCTGGAGACGATCCTGATGCTGTTGATGAAGAGGCCGGGCTCGGCGGCGCCGTCGAAGACGCAGCGGTGAGGCGATCGAACGCGGCGCGGTTTTGACGCGGCAGCGGATTTGGGCGAACATTAGGGTTTGGATCATGCTGGAAAGGACCGGGGAAACCGTGACGCGATCACTCGATGTCGAGACGGCGTGCCGCGTGTTGCGCGAGGCGGCGGTCTTGATCCGCGAAGACCCGATCCGCAAGGGGCAACTGCTGGAGTTCGGGTCGGCCGGGCAAGTCGTGATGACCGGCGACATGCACGGGAATCTGAAGAACTTCGAGAAGCTTCAGCGGTTCTGCGCGCTTGAGCGCAGCCCGGGCCGCAGCGTGATTCTGCACGAGCTGATCCACGACGATATCGAACAGCCGGATCAGTTCGACCTGTCGATCGACCTGCTGTTGCGGGCGGCGCAGTGGAAGTGCGATTTCCCGGACAACGTCTTCATTCTCCAGGCGAATCATGAGCTGGCCCAGTTGCGTGGGCAGGAAATCAGCAAGGGCGGCCGCTCGGTGCTCTATGACTTCGAGCAGGGTGTCGCCCACCGCTTCGGGGACGGGGCGGAGGCGGTGCTCACGGCAACTTGCGATTACATCTCGGTGCTGCCGTTGGCGGCCCGCACGCGGAACGGAATTTTCCTGTGCCACAGTCTGCCCGATCCGCTCATGCTCGAAGCGTTTGACATCTCGATCTTCGACCGCCCGCTGACCGAAGAGGACCTCGCTCCGGGGGGGGCGGCCTATGCCCTGCTGTGGGGACGGTTTCACTCGGCGGCGGCGGTGGAGCAGTTTGCCCAACGCCTCGGCGTGGAGTGCTTCGTCATCGGGCATACGCCGCAGGAAGAGGGCTACACGACCATCGGCCGGCTGCTTATTCTCGCCAGCGAGCACAACCATGGCACGTTCTTGCCGATTGATTTGAGCCGGCCGTATACCGTCGCGGAGCTGGAGGGCAACATTCGAAAGTTCGTCGGTGTGGCCTGATGGTTCGTTGAGAAGCTGTGGTGGACGCCAGCGCAGCGGGGCCGGATCTGGCCCGGCGTGGCGTCGGTGGTCTGGTAGCTTGGTGATACGTAGACCGGCTGCGGCGGCCGGGTCGTTCGGGGCCAACCTCCGCGATCGCGCAACTATTCCTCCTGCCATCTTCTGGGAATGGAGGGCTGTGCGATGAAGTCCGCACCGAAAAACGACGATGACCCGCAACGGCAATCGGATGGGGGAGTTGGCGCGGAACGCCCGCGCGCACGTCGTCGCGGTGTGCTGTTGCTGGCGGTCCTGGCAACCGTCGTGGCCGCTGCGATTTGTGCGGCATACTGGCCAGTGCTGTGGGCCCAGGCGATCTCGTTTGATGACGCGCAGTTCGTCACAGAGAATCCGTTAGTCCAGAACCCGAGCTGGCAGTCCGCGGGCCAATTCCTCGGCGAGGTTCTCAATCCCTCGACAGTGAAGGGCTATTACCTGCCGCTCTCGATGATCTCACTGATGCTGGACTATGCTGCCGGCGGACGGCCGGACGACTTGCGGGCTTTTCATCGCACCAGCCTGGCACTGCATGTTCTGAACAGCGTGCTCGTGATCGTGTTGATCTACAGTCTGTTTCAGCAGGTTTGGCCGGCGGCCTTGCTCGGTCTGCTCTTCGGCCTCCACCCGCTCACGGTGGAACCGGTCGCCTGGGTGGGGGAGCGCAAGACACTACTGGCGGCATTCTTCGCGTTGTGGTGTTTAATCCTGTATGTGCGTTATGCGCGCGGTGCGGGGTGGCGGTGGGCCGCCGCGTCGCTGGTCATGTACCTGCTGGCGCTGATGTCGAAGCCCACCGCGGCTCCGCTCCCGGTTCTGTTACTGCTGCTGGATTGGTGGCCGCTCAGACGGATCGGCAAGCGCGCCCTGCTCGACAAACTGCCGTATGTGGTGATCGGGGGCATCTTCGTAGTCATCACGCTGGTGTCGCACTTCCGCACGCCAGACTTGATGATGGAGCGCGCGTCGTCCGTGCCGCAAGCGGTGTTGATGACCTGCTATCTGATCGTGTTCTACTTGGGGAAGATCGGGTGGCCGGCGAGCTTGACGTCGCTTTACGCGGTCCCTGATCCGCTGACGCTATCCAACGGGATTGTGTTGGCGAGTGTCATCGGCACGCTGGTTCTGATCGCCGGCCTGGCTGTCTCTCTGCGTCGGACACCGGCCTTAGCCGTCGGTTGGCTGTTCTTCTTCTTTGCGATCTTCCCCACTCTGGGTGCGCTGCGGTACAGTTGGGTGGCTGCTTCGGACAAGTACGTGTACCTGCCGATCGTCGGGTTCCTCCTGATCCTGGCGTGGTTGCTGGGACTGGCCGGGGGGCGCGGGGGCGCGTCTCGGCCGCTCGGGCTGCGGGCTGGCCTGGTGGCTGTGGTTGCGTGTGTTGCGCTGGCCGAAGCCCGGGGGACGCGCCGCTACCTGGCATGTTGGCAGGACTCGGAAACGCTGTTCCGTCACATGATTGAGGTGAATCCGCGTGGCTGGCAGGCGCACAACCACCTCGCCAGTTGCCTGGTTGCGGGGGGCAGAATCGATGAGGGCTTCGAACACTACGCCGCGGCGCTGCGAATTGAGCCGGAGAACTACGCGGTGTACGGCAATCTTGCTCTGGCTTCGTTGCGGGTCGGGAAATACCAGGAGGCCATCGAGTACTCTCAGGCGGCGCTGAAGCTGCGCCCGGATTCTGCGAAGGCGCACTTCGCGCTGGCCGGGGCGCTGTTCCAGCGCGGAAGCATCGAGGAGAGCATCCGGTACTACACCGAGGCGCTGCGTTTCAAGCCACACTTCCCAGACGCTCACTACAATCTGGGTCATGCTTTGGTGCGGGCGGAGAGAGTGCCGGAGGCCATTCAGCACTACTTGGAGGTGTTGCGGTTCAACCCCGCTCACCACGAAGCGCACTACTATCTGGCGCATCAGCTGTGCCGGCTGGGCAAGTTCGAAGAGGGCCTCGCGCATTATGACGCCGTGTTGCGCCTCAAGCCGGATTTCGCTGAGACCCACCGGCTCCGGGGCCACGCCCTGCTCGAGTTGAACAGAGTCGATGAGGCGATTGAAGCCTATCGCGCGGCAGTGCGTGT
>CAZDTB010000426.1:0-4341 GCA_964508075.1 uncultured Planctomycetales bacterium | reverse complement strand
GCTGCGGCTGCCAGGTGCCGCGTGACGCCGAGGGTCACCCCGATCTCCCGCTCGAAATCAGCCCGAGCTTCGCGCTCGACGTGGACGATCTGCGTGAACGACTGGTGGCCCCACCCGAATTGAAACCTGGTCAGGCTCTCGTGCTGACGTGACCCGCGGCCGGCCGACCGAAGAAAGACACAAGACGGCCGGAACAGGCAACAGAAATAGGTGGCCGTCGCTATCAAGCCGGTCCCTATTTGGCCGCAGAGAAATTGGTGGCTGTCCCTGTTTAGTCCCCTGTTTAGTCCTGTTTAGTCCCTGTTTAGTCCTCTGTTTAGTCCTGTTTAGTCCGTACTATTTAGTCCATTTCTCCTCGCGACCTAACTCGTCCGCGTCGTCAACCTGGTTGGCGAGAGCTACCTTGACAGTGAGCAAGTGAACGGCAGCAAGTGAAACGCTATTCTGACGAGCACACTACTTCCCGAAGCCGAAATGAGAGAGTTCTTATGCCTCAAGCCCGTCCGCCGCGTCTGCGTATTTATCTCGCATTCTCGTGAGAATAAGCTCATATTGAGAGAGCTTGTTCCGGAGCATGTCATTCAGCGCCTTCAAATCCGCTTCCGTAACAACGTCACCATCATGCCTCCAATCCAATTCCTCGACGGAGAAATCAAATCCGAATCCCTTGTAATCAATGCGAATACTCTGAAACGATGTTGCTATATGATCGCGCCCCGTCAGATAACAGCACTCGGAAAAGCAGGCAATCGCGTTGATAGCTGCCTCCGCCAAGCCATGAATCGCGACAAGAGCCTTCATTATTGACTCAAGGTTTGCCGCGAGTGATTCAGTGTCTCCCGCAGCCTGCCGCGTTTTCTCAATTCGCTCCAAGCCGCATTCGCATCCCGCCACGTTCAGCCGCGCCTGGTAAACTAGATTGTCTCTGCTCAAGGTCATATTAACTTGTTCCGTGAAAACCGCGCCAAAGCGGAGGCGAAAAGAGGACGAAAACAGGAACACAGGGACAATCAGCTATTTCGTTCTTCCTTTTCCGGCGTCTCGTCGTTTGCCTGGGCGATGTATGACACGCGCTACAGCGCTGTATTCTATGTCTGAATGCGGTCGATTCTCCAAACGCCAAACTCATAGACCATTAGCAGGTTGCACTCTTGTGATCGGCCCTTAATGCTTCTTCTTGCCGAGACCACTGCCTTGTCACCTTCAACTTGTTGTGACAGCGCGACTATGCTCTGAAAATGGGCAGCATACGTGCCACTCTGGTGGGCCAAGATGAACGCCTCTTTCCCGGTCAAGCTGGCCGGGTCCCGCTCGCCGACCGCCTTTCGGATTGCCCGCCAAGCCGGCCCATCGGGATCTCGGTCAAGCAGATCCTTATCAACCGAATCGACAATCCTGCAGGCAGCAGCGCACTCATCGCGAAACGTTTGAGATACGGCAGATTGGTATTGGAAAGACAGGCGGTCCCAGACATCGTGCCACGCACCGGCCTTCGCTTGCCTTGCGACGAAGTCGATGGCGTCGATTGGCTGTTCGGTCGGCGCTCGCGAGCATGAGTTGGGGCAGCAATAAACGCGATCACAAGAGCAGCAATAACATTCCGCATGGTCGAGACTCCCGCGATCAGAGGACGAAACTAGGACAGTCACCTATTTCGCTCTTCCTTTTCCGGCGCCTCGTCGTTTTCGTGGGCGACGGACGGCATGCGCTACAGCGCTTCCCGGATTCGTAGGCACGTCGCCAGCAGCTCCTCCAGACGCCCCAAGGGCCAGACCGTGGCGGTGTCGCTCTTGGCGTGGTCGGGATCGTCATGGACCTCGAGGAACAGCGCGTCGATTCCGGCCGCGACCGCGGCCCGGGCGAGCACGGGGATGAACTGGCGGGCGCCGCCGGTAACGTTGCCGGCCCCGCCCGGATACTGCACCGAATGCGTGGCATCGAAGACCACCGGCGCGAAACGCCGCATCACTTCGAGCCCGGTCATGTCGTTGACCAGGCGCTCGTAGCCGAAGAATGTGCCGCGCTCCGTGACCAGCACGTTCGGGTTGCCGGTGCTGCGGACCTTCTCGACGACGAGCTGCATCTTCTCGGCCGCGAGGAACTGACCCTTCTTGATGTTGACGCACTTGCCGGTCCGGCCGCAGGCCAGCAGCAAGTCGGTCTGCCGGCAGAGGAACGCCGGCACTTGCAGGACGTCGAGGACCTCTCCGGCCAGTCCAGCCTGGGCGGGCTCGTGCACATCCGAGAGCACCGGGACGCCGACCCGCTCGCGCACCTGCCCGAGAATCTCCAGCCCGTCCTCCAGGCCCGGGCCACGAAACGACGCGATGCTCGAGCGATTCGCCTTGTCATAGCTGGCCTTGAAGACGTAGGGCAGCTCGAGCTTCCGGGCGATGGCGGCGATGCGCTCCGCCAGCCGCAACGCGTGCTCGGCGGACTCAATCACGCACGGCCCGGCGATCAGCACCAGCGGCTGACCGGCGCCGAGTTCGTACGATCCGATTCGAGCAGTGGCCGTTGTTTCCATTTCGCAAATCATAGCATGTCAATGACCGCCAGTCTCCCGGCCGAACGCACGGCTCGCGCGGCCGGTCACCGGTGCAGCTTGACGCCACGCGTCTCCAATGCTAGAGCAGTTTGAGTTTCCTGGTAGCGGCCGAGCTCTGTCTCGGCCGTTGAAGCCGAGCGAATTACTCGTCCGGGACAGAGCCCGGACGCTACACTCGAAGTGAAACCGCTCTAGACGTTTCGTGTTTCCGCGGACTCCCATCGGATACGCGCGGTGGATGTAAAGCCCATCTTCATGTTCGGCCCCCCGCGGACCGGCACAACCCTGCTGGCCCGACTGCTCGCGGGGGCCAACGGCGTGCTCTCGCTGAGCGAACCTTTCCACCTTCACGCGATTCTGCACCGCTGGGCGCTAAGGGGGTTCTTTTGGGATTTTCAGCGCCGACACGGGCTCAAACGCGTTCCGTGGCCGAACCGCTGTACGGTTGAGGGCTTCCTCGCCTTTCTCCGGGAGACGGCCGGCGCTAACGGCCTGAGATATCTCGTCATCAAGGAGGTCTTCCACGAGCTGGGCCTGAGACCGCCCTTCTGTAACCTGGATCTCCTCAAGCAACTCGCGGCCGGCGGCGCCCCGGTCATCGCCATTCTCAGGCACCCTTGCGATGCCGCCGCTTCCACACTCGGTTTGTTGCAGTGGCTGCTCGGCAAGCATCGGGGCTGTATCATCAGGCTGCTTTGGCCATCGGTTCCGCGGTTCCGCAACGACGGCCACGTCATCCGCTGGGCCGCCGAGAACTGGGCGCACTTCGCCGACTGGACCCGCCAGCGGGGCTTCTTCGTGGTGCGCTACGAAGACCTGGTTGCCGATCCGGCGGAGATGCTCCCGCGCATCTGTGATCGCGTCGGGCTACCCTTCGACCGGCGCATGCTCGACCACCACCGGCACAAACCCGCTGCTTTCGGGGGGATCGGCGACCCCAAGGTGCTGATGCTCAAGGCTCGACCCGTTCACGACGAGGCAATCGGCCGCGGGCGTAATCTCACGCGACGACAGAGCGATAGTGTCAAGGCCGCCTGCGGCACACAGGCCGCCCACTTTGGATATACGCTTTGACCCGGACTATCCGCATGTCCAACGGTGACGATGGCAGTCCCGGCCGCCCACGAACTCTGGCCCTTGAACAGCCCTAGGAGCATCTCGCCATGGTCGATGCAGAGACCAGACCAAACTCCGCCGCCCGAATGGACCCGGACACCGGCAAACGCATCCTGCTGATCCTCGGTTTGCTGATCGAGTTGGTGATGATGGCCGCCGGTCTGTGGCCGGCGGCATGGCTGGTGATGCGTTTCGCCCCCGTCGCCGAAACCCCCGGGCAGTGGGTGCTGATCGTCCTGGGCGCCATCCTGGTATTCAACTTCGGCTATCTCGTGGCTCTGCTGCTGATCCGCGTACTCACGCCGTACCCGCAGGAGGGGCATCACATCATCAACCCGAACGGGAAGGTGCCGTCCGTTATTCGCTTGTTCATGTGCAACGTGCTGCTGGTCAAGGCCCGGGTCGACCCGCCGTGGGCCGCGATGTTCTCCTCGGTGCTGACGCGCGTCCCGCCACTGGGCCCGCTCTTCACGCGTTTCTTCGGCCCGCGCACCAGCTCCGTTACGATGGGCGACGCCGTCAACTTCCTCGACCCACACTTCGTCGAAGCCGGGAAGAACGTCGAGTTCGGCTTCAACTGCACGATCGTCGCCCACCACTTCGACAACCGTGGAATGCTGATCCGCAAGGTGAAGATCGGTGACCACGTTGTCATCGGCGGCGAAAGCACCATTATG
>CAZDTB010000425.1:0-4343 GCA_964508075.1 uncultured Planctomycetales bacterium | reverse complement strand
CTTGCGAAGGCCCGCGGCCTGAGCGACGAAGACCTCAAGAAGATCTTCTCCCCCCAGCGAATCGAAATCGCCAGCCTCTCCGGTGGCGACGACTACGACGGCAAGCCCGGCGACGACGGGATCACGGTCTACATCAAGCCACTGGATCGCGATGGCGACGCGGTCAAGGTCGCCGGTGACATCCGCATCGAGCTCTACGACCTGGCCAACCCCTCGGGGCAGAAGCTGATCGGCGAGTACGTCGTCCCAGTCGACCAGGCCTCGACCTACTGGTACGGCAAGTTCGCGACGTACCACTACACGGTGCGCTGCCCCTGGCAGCACGGTCCACCGAAGCACAACGAGATCACGATCCGCGCGACGTTCGTAGACTACCTGACGCAGCGCGTCATGACCGCCCAAACCGTCTGCACGGTTGAACTCTTGCGGTAAGCCCCACCCAGCGATCGAGGCACTGGCGGCGCCCACCTTGGCGCTAGTGTACTGTCTCAGAAACAAGCAACCTTCTGTAGAGGTGGGGCGGGCGTCCCTGCCCGCCGTGACAGGCACGGAGGCCTGCCCCACCACGGTATCGTATTTGTGAGACACTACACTAGCGCGCGCTTAGAGCTGGTTCCACAACTCATCTGGGACCGGTCTCCGACCGGTCAGAGAGACAGGTCAGAGACCTGCCCCACAGTTGTGGGATGAGCGCTTAGTGTGCCAGGATCGGTCCCTGCCCGGAGTACCCGGTCAGGAACAGGAACTGACTCTGCGTGATGACCGGGACGTAGAGCGTGCGGGCTTGCTCGAGGTCGCGCTGATATTCGACCAGGTCGTCCAGCCGCGAGTCCGCCAGGTCGCGGATCACGTCGCTGACGGGTCGTTGCGCCGAAAACTCAGGGACTTGCGGTCCCCTACCGACGACCAGGAAATCGGTAGTCTCGTCAATCTTGTCGACCACCTGCCCACCCCAGGCTTGGATGATCGCGGTCACCGTCTCGAGGCCGTCCCGGTCGGTCTGCCCATCGTAGTCCAGGTCGAACTCGCCGCGGACGACGAACTTAGGCAAACGGTTGCGCTCGTAAGCAATGTTGACGATGATGTCGCCCTCGACGATCGGTCGGCCGGGCACCGTGCGCGTGACCAGGCACTCGGCGGTAGTGTCCATCACGTCGGCAACCTCGATCGAAGCCTTGCCGCGGAAGTCGCCACGCCGGTCGCCGGCGGTCGGCGAGAAAACCTCGAAGGTCAGCCCGGGCTTGATGCGGTCTTTCTCGCCAAGGTTGATGTAGACCACGTCGCTGCCGGGGATCGCCCGCAGGACACGGCCATCAGCCTTGGTGAGGATGTCGTAGGGGTCAAATCCGCCTTTGTAGACGGCGAGCTGGTCCTCCAAAGCTTTCCGCCTCTCCGTGAGTTTGTGGATCTCGATTTCGTGATTGCCGTCCGCGGCCTGCTGGGCAACCTTGGCGCGGCTCAATTCCTCGCCGATCGCCTCGGCCTCGGCCTGCTGACGGGCGAGTTGCTCATCCTTGGCGGCGAGCTGCTCGGCGCTTTGCCGCGCGACCTGGTCGAACTCCTCCTGCAACTCCGCGACCTGCGCCTCGAACTCGTTCCGGACAGTCTGGAGATTGTCTTCGGCGGTCTGCTTCGCCTGGCGGGTCTGATCGAGCTCGGCGGTCAGCGTGGCATTCTCGACTCGCAGCTTCGAGGCGTCCACGTGCAGACTGGCCAAGGCCTTCAGCAACTGGTCACCCTCATTGACCCCCGGAGTGGCCGCGGCAACCTGCCTCAACAGCTTATTGGCGCTCGCCGCGATCGCGGGCCGTACGGCCTCCTCGTTCCCGCTGGTGAGCAGGGCGAGGGCCTTGATGTCGTCGTTCATCGCGGTGAACACGGCGCTGCCCCGCGCCCGGGCTTCGTCCTTGTAATATGGAGGTGGGGGGCCGTAGCTCCGCAGGTCACTCTGGGCGCGGTCGTTCGCGCTCTGCAGTGCCTTGTTGCCCGTCAACTGCCAGACGAATCCGCCCAGCGAGGCCACCGCCACGATCACGAACGCGATCAGGCCGTACAACATTCCGCTACTACCGCGGGCCGCTACCGGTCGACCGGCCATACGCACACTCCTGTCTTTGCCAGCGGGTTCTGCTCTCGCCGGGCGGTCCTATCGAACGAGCGCTCAACCTCCGACCGCCGACAACCATCCGTCGCTGAAGCGCTCAGTATGCTGGAAGGCGGCGATCTTGTCAAAGTGGGCCCAGGGCATCCGCCCATCTGAAAACCCCGATTGCCGGATGCCGAACCCGGCACCCTCCTCCAAACTTGACCACCCCCCCACTCAGCCGCGATGATGCACGCCGACAGTCAGCGACGGGAATGCTAGTCATGAGCAAAACGCCGAAGAACCTCAAGTTTGAGCAGGCCATGCACCGGCTCGACGCGATCGTGGAAGCGATGGAAGCGGGCGAGATCGGGATCGAGGAATCGATTTCGAAGTACGAGGAGGCGATGGAGCTCGCCGCGCACTGCCGCCGAATCCTCGACGAGTCCGAGCAGCGGATCAAGAAGATCCAGCTCGATTCCGCCGGCCAGCTCCAGGCCGAGCCGTTCGAGCCCCCCGCCGCCCAAACTGGCGAGGACGAGGGCTCCGAGTAAACGCCTCCGGCGCCGGCCCATCCCGTCCGGACGGCGCTCGCCCCCCTGCTCGACGCTCTGCTCCCACAGACCTGCGTCTCGTGCGACCGGTGGATCACCGCTGACGAGCCGGCCGCCTGTCCGGCCTGCCGGGGGCTGCTCGAAGCCACGATCGCCCTGCCCTCCTGCCCGTTCTGCGGGCGGACCGTCTCGCCCCTCTCGATCCACGAGAAGAACTGTGCCCGCTGCCGAACCGAACCGTTCTGGAACGTGGGCGGCATCGTGCGCGTCGGCGAGTATCGGGAGGAGGTGCTTCGCCGAATGCTGGTCGGGCTGAAATTCACCGGCAGCGAGCGCCAGGCGGATTACGTGGGTGGCCTGCTGGCGGATGCGCTGCGCAAGGCTCCGTGGGTCGGCGAGATCGACGCCCTCGTGCCGGTCCCGATGCACCGCCTGCGCCGCTGGCAGCGTCCCTGCGATCATGCACAAATGCTCGCCGACGCGGTCTCGCGCCGCCTGAAGATCCCCGTTCGGCGGGCTGCCGTTCGGCGCGTCAAGTATTCGGTAAGCCAGACCAGGACCGTCTCGCAGGCCGCGCGCTTCAAGAATGTCAAGGGCTGCTTCGGCCCGTCCCGCCGGCCGAGAATCGCCGGCCAGACGGTCTGCATCATCGACAACCTGCTCGTCACCGGCGCGACGATCCACGAAGTGTCGAAGGTTCTGCGAAAGGCCGGGGCGCGGCGCATCTACGCCGCCGTCGTCGCCCGCGCTAGCCTCCCGGGCGATCCCCAGGCACAGATTCCTGACGCGCCCGATCTTCCTCAAGATCAGCCGGATTGAACGGCGTGCCGCACTCGGGACAGCGCGGCTCCGGCAACCCCCGCAACATATACCCGCAACGAACGCACTTGCCTTCGAGTCTGCGAATAACCGGCCCCAACCGGTGCGCCGCGTAGAGCATTACGAGCACTACCGCAGTCCACCCCATGAGGTGCCACAGCAGCCTTGACAGGCCGTCGTGCCTCCAAAGCTGCTCCCGCAGAACTGATGGAACGCTCTGCCCCATCGCCGCCCCGAGGGACTTTGCCCAGTACACGACTGCGCCGCCAACGAGCGTCACCACGAGAAACATCCACGCGGCGAGGCCCAAAAGCAGGATGCGCGTTCCTTTCCAGAACGCCGCGCGCGACTTTCGTTTCGGGGAAAATGGTCCGAGGCGCAGGGCGACAACGAGCCAGATCTCCGAAACAACGAGAAGCGCCCAACCGATCCGCGCCAACCATGGTTGGCCCAGTCCGCCTCCACTTGACGAGAGAGCCGCGTTCGTCACCAGCAATCCAACGCCGATCGCGAACAGCCCGATGCTGGCCCAGCAGACGACAGGGTGCTCCCGAAAGGCGCGTGCCCGCGCTGAGCGAAACAACCGCGCCCGTGCGGCCCGCCGTCTTTTCTTCCGATCTCGCATGGAAGGCTGCCCCGACGAAGCGTTCATCCACTGGGGCTCGATCGCCACGTTGCAGGTTCACAGCCGCAGCATTGCTCACGCCGGCGACCTGGGTCAAATAACATCCGCATTCTAGTTGACGAACTGTTGGCTGCGAGTTCATAATTAATTAAACGTTTATTCACTCGTGTAGTCGGGGAAGGTCGTGGCCCGTCCCATTGAGAAACGTGAGCACATCGAGCGTGGCATCGTCGAGGTCGTTGCCGAGGCGGCGGAGGTGGTC
>CAZDTB010000424.1:0-4347 GCA_964508075.1 uncultured Planctomycetales bacterium | reverse complement strand
CAGGCGGCCCCGAGCGGGCGCGATCTGTCCTGGCGCGAGTCGCCCGTTCGCGAGGCCTTGCTGACCCACCATTCTATCCCAGCAGGGACAAGACGGCCTGTGGTTGCGAGTTGGCGATTTTCAGCACGCTAATCGCTGACTGGACCAGGATCTGGCTGCGGGTCAGGTTGCTGGTCTCCTCGGCGAAGTCCGTCTCGCGGATGTTTGCCTCGGAGGCGCTGATGTTTTCCAGCGTGACGGCCAAGGAGTTACTCGTGGGCGTGAGCGTATCCTTCTGGAAAGCGCCCAACCGCCCGCGCAGTTCGGAGACCTGGGTTTGGGCGGCCCGGATGATCTCCTGCGCCGTGGTGAAGTTAGCGGAATCGACCGAATTGGTCTGGCCGCTGGCCAGCGAGGACAGATAGCCGATCGAACCCTTCCCGAGGCCGCTGCTGGAGACGGCCTGGATGCCGAGACTGGCCATGCCGTTGAGCGAGACCGTCGGAGAGATCATGAAGTCGGCCCCGCCCCCGGTGATGTAGAAGGTCGACGTTCCGGGAGTCGTGCCGAAGGTCGTCGAGAGCTCCAGTGCGAGCGAGAGTGTGCTGGTTTGCAGCTTCGCCGTAAGGCCGTCGGTGACCGCCGTGACACCGTTGACTTGGACCGTCGCGTCCCGACCGTAGTCCTTGTTGCTGCCGGCGTCGCCACCGGTGACCGTGAAGGTTCCTTCCAGAGCCTGTACGGATACGAATTCATCTTCGCCATACTGGGTGCTGTAGAACTGGAGACAGGTGCCGGAAACGACCGAGGCGGAGACCCCGGTCATACTGGTGCTCTGGGCTATCGCCGAGGCCACAGTGGCGATGGCGGTACCCGACGTGAACGCGAGGACTTCGGTCCCCTTGTTCCCGGTAATCTCCAGGGTCGATGTACCGGCGCCCGTTGCGGAAGCTGAATACGTCAACGTTCCGACCTGGGCCGAGGCGACAACCTCGACGATCGCCGTTCGGTACGCGCCGTTCGCGATTCGCGCCGAGTGGATCTTCAGATCAGTGAAATCGGCGGTGGTGACGGCCGAGGTCGTGTAGTCGAGCGCGCCGTTGAGCAGTTTGCGCCCCAAGAACTCGTTCGAGGTGGCGATGCGGTTGACCGAATCGAGGACCGCGTCGATCTGCAACTGATTCGCATTTCGCTCGGCGTCGGCGAGGCCCGCCTCGTTGGAGCTCTTGTCGATCAGCTCCTCGAGTTCGAGCAGCAGCTTGCTGACCTCGTCCAGTCCACCTTCCGCCGACGACACGACGTTCTGGGCTCGGGTGATGTTGTACATCGCCGCCCCGATCGCGCGCTTCTCGGCCCGCAACCCTTCGGAGGCGATCAACCCGGCCGGATCGTCCTTCCCGGTGTTGATGCGGAAACCGGTGCCCAGCCGCTGGAGCGATTGGTTGAGTTGCGTATCCTGGTAACTGAGGATGCGTGCGGCAACCATCGAAGAAATGTTGGTGTTAACGTGGATCATTGGTCACGAGCCTCCAAAGGCAACCGTTGAGCATTCGAAACCGCACCTGGGGCATGAGGCCATTCCAGATAGTTTCGAGCCAGCCGGTTCCTAGTACCGGCTGGTGCTTTCCTCGGGCGAAAAGAGCATCGTCGCGGACGAAGGGGAGCTTTAATTAGAGATCGGTGGGGGGCGGATTTGAACTAGACCGGCTCGGCGGATGGTGCCTCGGGCAGGACACCTCCGCCAAGCCGGCCGGTGAGCCAGTTCTTATCGGGCGCGGGTGGTCCCGCGCGGCCCGACATTTATCCCAGCAAACGCAGGATGCTTTGCGTGGACTGCTGGGCCAGGGCCAGGACCGATGTGCCGGCACTGACCAGGATCTGAGTGCGGGCCAGCTCGGAAGTTTCCTGGGCGAAGTCCGCGTCGCGGATCGCCGATTCCGACGCCATCAGGTTCTCCATCGTGATGCTCAACTGGTTCACGTTCGTATCGAGCGAGTTCTTCTCGAACGCCCCCAGCCGGCCCCGGAGCACCGAGATCTGGCGAATCGCCTCGGTGACGATCTGCTGGGCGGTCTGGTACTCGCCGTTCACCAGCGAATGCGAGCCGCCCGACTGGACCTGGCTCAGGTAGCCGACGTCGGAGTTTCCGAGGCGGGACGCCGCCACCGATTGCACCCCCAGGTTCACCTGGAGGTTCGAGTTCACCTGGGGGCCGACCTGGAACAAGGCCCCGCCGCCAATGACGGCGAACGACGTTGTGCCTTCACCAAACTGTGCATCGAGTTGGACTTCCATGTCGAGCGCCGCGGTCTTCAGCGTGAGCCGGTTTCCGTCGCCGAAGCAGAGCGCCCCGTTGATCTGCGCGACCGCGTCGCGGCCCACATCGCGTTTGGTGGGCGTGCCGTTCTCGTTCACGAGATCAAAGGTTCCGCCGCCCGGCAGCACAGTGACGGCGGCAAACTGCTTGCTGCCCAGGTACTGGCTTTGCATGACGAACCCGGAGGTCGCGGCCGAGGCGGTGATGCCGGTCGAGTCTGATAAGCCGTTGACGGCGGCCACCATCGCCGAGACCGCGGTGCCTGACGTGAAGCTCAGCGTGGTTGTCCCGACGTTGCCCTGCAATTCGATGGTGACCGAGCTGGCAACGGCGCTCAGGAGAAACTGAAGCTGCGCCGGCTGGGCCGAGGTGGTCACCTCGATGTTCACCGGAATATAGCTGCGCGTGCCGAACTGGGCGGCCTGAATGTCGAGCGCAGTGACGGCGCTGGTGCTGACCCCACTGGTGATGTAGCCCAGCGCGCCGTTGAGCAACTGGCGTCCGGCAAAGGTGGTACTGTTGGCGATGCGCGTGATACTGTTGATCGCCGAGTCCACCTGCAACTGGTTGGCCTTGATCTCGTCTTCCGACAGCCCGCCTTCGTTGGCCGACTCGACGATCAAGTCCTGGATGTCGGTCAGCAGCCGGGCGACCTCGTCGAGCGCGCCTTCGGTGGTGGCGATGATGTTGCTGGCGCGGCGGGTGTTGGCGATCGCCTGCCCGACCGCGCTGACCTCCGACCGCAACCGCTCCGAGCAAATCAGCCCGGCCGGGTCGTCGGCCCCGCGGGTGATGCGCAGCCCGCTGGCGAGCCGCTGAATTGTGGAATTCATCTCTTGTGTGCTTTGGGCAAGATAGCGCTGCGCGGTGATTGCCCCAATATTCGTGTTAATACGAGCCATTGGCCATCCTCCCTGAACGGTTCGTGGCTTCCAAGAATTGTTGCGAGATATACCTGGCGCCGAGGCTACCGGGTAACGTCAGTGTTCCTTCCGGGTGTTGCGTGGCCGCGAGGCCGCGACCGGAAGGTCCTCTCTGGAGACCTCGGCCGCCTTGCGGTTTTCCCGCTGGATGGCGTCGTACACTTCCTTGCGATGAACGGGTATTTCGGTCGGTGCGACGATACCCAACCGTACTTTGTCCCCCCGGATGTCGACGATCGTGATCTGGACGTTGTCGCCGACCATGATTGATTCGTCTCGTTGTCTTGAAAGCACCAACATCCGCGGCTCCTTCCTGGATTGTGCCGATGCGCAACGTGGAAACCATCCTCCCTGATCCGGAAGGTGTCCCATCCGCGCCGGACGTCCGCTCGCACGACAGTCGCGCGTCGTCGGGGCGAGCGTACTCAGGCCGAACTGATTGGCGCAGTCCTCTAGGACACATCTTACCTACCTTCCGTTCAGAACTCTACCGCGTTGCCGAGCGTTTACGCCGTCTTGGATACCGCGGCCGGCGGGTCGACCCGCATCAGCGGGTGGCGGGTGCCGTACCGTTTGTCCGAGAGTACCAGTTGCTTGGCCAGCAGCGAATGGGCTCCGATCACCAGCGGTCCCAGCAGGTTCGCCGTCAGATACCCGTTGTTCTTGTTGACGATCACCAGCACGCGACAGTCGGTCAGGTCGCGGAGCTGAAGCGCCTTGACGTCGTCCGCGCGGACCTGGGCCTGGTAATCGGGCACATACACCAACGGGTCGCAGACCAGGAACGCCAACGCCGCGTCGTCCAGCGATTGCATCCAGAAGAACACGTCGTCGCCCGTGGTCTGAATCAGCGCGAAGCGTCGGTGGTTGGGGAATCCCAACGGGCCATCCTTGAACGTGATGACTCGGCTGCCATCAATCTCTACTTTGCCGAAGCGAGTCGTTTCGATGAGCATGCTTTTGCTCCCGTGGCTCAGCCAGTCCGGTTGGCCGGGCAGATGGTCCGACCGCCGTCGGTCGGGCAACCTTCGTTTCCATCCGACCAGTCGGGCCCTCCGGGCCCTTCACCCGCTTCCAACGGGCGAACCGGCAACCGCGGCCGGCGCAGCCACTCCTGCCGACCACAGC